>JAAFHH010000141.1 GCA_013297545.1 Alphaproteobacteria bacterium | reverse complement strand
CGGCGTTCGCCAGAGTTCGCCCCTACCGGCGACATAATGTGGGACGAAATGTGGGACTAGCCGACGGATGTGTTAAAAAACTTTCATTTAATCAATCTGTTGAGGCAATCGAATGGCGGATGGGGTGGGATTCGAACCCACGGTGAGCTTGCACCCACGCCGGTTTTCAAGACCGGTGCCTTAAACCACTCGGCCACCCATCCATCCTGGACGACACAGCGGATAACCGCATTGCCAGGCTGCCGTCCAGTGTCGTGTGATGCGAAGGCGGTGGTCGGCGTGGCGTTGGTGCATTAGGGTTCGGTTAAGCCGGGGGGTTCAGGCATGCGCGAAGCAGTGGTCGGCTCGAGTCCAGAGCGGTGCGCCTATTGCGCGGCGCAGCGCGTCAGCATTTGCGATGGTCTGGTCGGCCGGCCAGCGCCCTGCTTGTCGACGATCTCTGCCACCACCACAGTGCCGGCCGGCACGCTGTTTGTGGAGCAAGGGGCAAAGATCGAGCACTTCTATTCGATCATCGCCGGCTGTGCGGCTGTGCTGCGCCACTTGGCCGATGGCCGGCGCCAGATCTCCGGGTTCTTGTTCCAGGGCGATTTCTTCGGCGCCCCCTTTGATACCGAGCACGCCTGGAGTGCCGAGGCGATCACCGACGTCACCTTGTGCCGGTTCACCCGCCACGACTTCAAAATCGTCCTCGACGCAACCCCGCAGTTGGAGGCGCGGCTCTACCAGCGCGCGTCGACCGACTTGGCCGCCGCCCGCGACCAGCTGGTGCTGCTGGGCCGCAAATCCGCGCGTGAAAAGCTCGCGAGTTTCCTCATGCTGCTGCACCGCCACGCCGAGCGCGGCGGGCGGGTCGCCAACCCCGTGCACGTGCCGATGAGCCGGCTCGACATCGCCGATTTCTTAGGGTTAACGATCGAGACGGTCAGCCGCACCTTGACCCAGCTGCAGCGGGACCGGGTGATCGCGCTCGAAGGCCGAGCCCATGTCCGTCTGCTCGACCACGCAGCGCTCGACCAGCTGGTCGACGCGGTGTAGCGGGCGATGGGGTTCACCATCAGCAAAGTGTTCTGGTGGTTTGCCGCACCGGCCAATCTGGCGCTGGTGCTGCTGGCGTTCGCGTTGCTCGCCCTCATGATCGGCCGGCGCATGCTCGCGGGCATGCTGTTGGCCCTGGTGGTGGCAGCGGGGGCAGCACTCACCCTGGCGCCGGTGAAGGACTGGGTGCTGCGGCCGCTCGAAGATCGGTTTCCCGTGCCGGCAGAAGCGCCGGTCGACGGCGTGATCGTGCTGGGTGGGGCGATCGACACCTGGCTCTCGGCTGACCGGGGCCAGCCGGTGATCAACGACAGCGCCGAACGCCTGACCGCGTTTCTCGACCTCGCGCGGCGCTACCCGCGCGCACGCCTAGTGTTTGCCGGCGGGTCGGCTGGTCTGTTCGACGACGCGGCGCGCGAAGCTGACATCGCGCGCGACTTGTTTCAGCGCCTGGGGCTCGCGCCAGAGCGGGTGATCTATGAGCGCGATTCGCGCAATACCCACGAGAATGCAGTGTTCGCCCGGCGTCTGGCCGCCCCGGCTGCTGATGAACGCTGGCTTCTGGTGACCAGCGCCTACCACATGCCGCGCGCGATCGGCACGTTCCGCCGCCAGGGTTGGGAGGTCACCGCCTATCCCGTTGATTTCTCAGTACCACGCGCGGGGAATCAGGCGAGCGGCTCGCTGCTGGAAGGCCTCAACGGCGTCCATTGGGGCATCCGGGAGTGGCTTGGCCTCGCCTATTATCGCCTGCAAGGCTACACTGACAGCTGGTTCCCAGCGCCGTAACCGGGGCTTGCTTGCCCGTCCTTCAGGGCCGTGGCAGAACCAAGCCATGCACCCGCTCATCCATCGCCGACTGGTCGTCTCAGGCGCGCTCGGGACCCTCTTGGTCGGCTGTACCTCGGCCGATGCTGGCCATCAGGTCGCCCAGATCCCGCCTGCGCCTGTCGCACCGCCGCCAGCGCCTGCCACCGTGGTCGCTGAACCACCAGTCGCCGAGGCGCCACCGGCGTTTCGCGTCTGGCTGGAGGCGATGCGGGCCGATGCGCTGCGCGCCGGCATCTCACAAGAAACCGTGCGCCGCGCCCTCACGGGCCTGGCTCCGATCCAACGGGTGATCGAGCTCGACCGCGCGCAGCCCGAACGCACCCAGACGTTCGACCAGTACATCACCCGGGTGATCAACGATGCCCGCATCAACCGTGCCCGCACGCTCGCGCGCGACAACGCGAGTGTGCTGGCGCGCGTCACCGAACGGTTTGGTGTGCCAGCGCGGTTCATCGTGGCTCTGTGGGGGTTGGAGAGCGATTTTGGCCGCATCACCGGCAATTTCCCGATCATCGCCAGTCTTGCGACTTTGGCGTGGGAAGGCCGGCGCGCGCAGCTGTTTCGCTCTGAATTGATCGAAGCGCTGCGCGTCGTCGACAGCGGTGTGATCACAGCCGAGGCTTGGCGGGGGTCCTGGGCCGGGGCTTCGGGGCAGAGCCAATTCATGCCGTCGAGCTACCGGCGCTTTGCAGTCGATTTTTCTGGCGACGGGCGCGCGGATATCTGGGGTAACGAGGCGGACGTGTTCGCCTCGATCGCCAACTACCTCAGCCGGTCCGGCTGGAATGCGCGCCAAGGCTGGGGCCATGCTGTGCGCGTAACCCGGCCGATCGCCGCCGCGATGACCGGGATCGATGTGCGCAAACCGGTCTCTGCCTGGTTGGCCGATGGTGTTGAGTTCACCGGTACCCGCGGCGAGCCCGCGTTGGAGGCGTCCTTGGTGCGACCCGGCGGGGAGGGGGGACCAGCCTGGCTGGTCTACGGCAATTACCGCGTGATCATGCAGTGGAACCGCTCGACGTTCTTTGCCACTTCGGTCGGCCTGTTGGCAGACCGGATTGCCCAAGCATGAGGGCGCTCGCACTCGGCTTGCTGCTGCTGATCGGTGCGTGCGCCGAAGCCCAGTTCGCCGCCCAAGCGCTGAAATCGGCGGCACCGGCAGAGACGCCTGGACGCTATGTCATCGGCGAGCCCTATCAACGCGGTGGTGCTTGGTACTATCCAGCCGAAGATTTCGGCTACGACGAAACCGGCATCGCGACCGTGATCCGCGACCGGCCGGCGGGCACGACAGCGAATGGCGAACGCTATGATGAGACCATTCTGCTGGCGCAACATCGCACGCTGCCGATGCCCAGTTTCGTGCGGGTAACGAATTTGGACAATGGTCGGTCGGTCGTCGTGCGGATCAATGATCGCGGGCCGTTCGATGCGGGGCGGGTGCTCGGCGTCAGCCCGCGGGCGGCAGAATTGCTGGCGATGGCGGATCAGACCCGGGTGCGGGTGCAGATCTTGCCGGACGAAAGCCGCCAGATCGCGGCCGCCTTGCGCAGCGGTGGCGCCCAACCGGTTGGTGCGTCTGATGGTGCGCCGGTCGCCTCGCCCCGCGGCACGGTTGCATCTGTTCCCCTCGCACCGGTCACACCCGGCGGATCGCCTGCCGTGGCCCCGCCGGCGACCGCCCGGCCGCCCTCGGTGGTTGGTCGCCCCGTCGCCCCGCCGCCGGACCCAACCGGTCAGCTGACCCAAGGTGCCGCCCAAGCGACCCGCTTGTTTGTTCAGGCCGGTGCCTTTTCATCCGCCACCAATGCGGACCGGCTGGTGGCTCGGCTGCGCGGCTTTGGACCAACCGCCGTCTCGCCGATCAGCATCAACGGCCAGCGCCTGTGGCGGGTGCGCGTTGGCCCGGTCAGCACCGTGCGCGAAGGTGATCAGCTGTTGGCGCGGATCTTGGCGTCCGGCTTTCCCGATGCGCGCCTGATCGCGGACTGAGCGATGTGCGCGCTGCCACACCACGGCCACATCTGTGTTGGAGGCCTTTATCCATGATCACTCGTCGTCGCATGGTCGGTGGATTGACTGTCGGGGCGCTGACCGTGCCCGTCATTGCTGGCGCGCAGCAGCGCCCCGCACAGCCGGCCCGTCCGCCGGCGCGGACCGCGCCGGCCGCCGCACCGGAGCCAACCCAGCTGCCAAACGGCTATCCGTGGATTTCGACGGCGGCCCAGTTCGCCTACGTCGTTGATTTCGACACCGGCCGCGTGCTGCTCGACAAGGGTGGCAACACGCGGATGTTTCCGTCCTCAATGACCAAAATGATGACGGCGTTCCTGGTGTTCGAAAAGCTCGCCCGTGGCGAGCTGCAGATGACAGATACTCTGACCGTCTCCCAGCGCGCCTGGCGCCAGGGCGGCTCGAAAATGTTTGTCGAGGTCAACACCCGGGTCAGCATCGAAAACCTGCTGCGCGGCATCATTGTGCACTCCGGCAATGATGCCTGCATCGTGCTGGCCGAAGGATTGGCTGGGTCTGAAGAGGCGTTTGCCGAGCTGATGAACCGCAAGGCCGCCGAACTCGGTATGGTCGGCACGCAGTACCGCAACTCGATGGGTTGGCCGGATCCCGATCACTGGACGACGCCGCGCGATCTCGTGGTGCTGGCGGAGCAGACGATCCGCCGCTTTCCGCAGTACTACTCGATTTACGCGGAGCGCGAGTTCCGCTGGGGCAACATGGCGCCGCAGCCCAACCGCAACCCGCTGCTGGGCATGGCGGGGCAGGGGGCGGATGGCTTGAAGACTGGCAGCACCGAGGCCTCGGGCTATGGTATCACCGCCTCGTCCGTGCGCGATGGCCGGCGGGTCATCCTGGTGATCAACGGCACCAACTCGCTCCGCCAGCGCGGGGAAGAAGCCGCCCGCCTGATGGACTTCGCCTTTACCCAGTTCGAAAACGTCACCCTGTTCCGCCCCGGCGAGAGCGTGACCGAAGCAGCCGTCTGGCAGGGTGAAAGCCGGACGGTCTCGCTGGTGGCGAGCCAGCCCTTGCGGGTGACCATTCCACGCCGGGTGCGGCGGGATATCGCGGTCAAGGCCGTATTCGATGAACCGATCGCTGCCCCGATCGAAAAGGGCCAACGGGTTGGGTCCCTCGTCATCACGGCACCAACCGTGGAAACCGTCGAACTACCGCTGGTCGCTGGTGCTGATGTCGAGCGGCTTGGCCCGATCGGCCGCGTTGGCTCGGCGGTGTCGCACTTCGTGTTCGGCCGTCGCTAGCCAGCGATGGCACTGAGCGCGGCACGCACCCCCTTCCTCACCTTCGAAGGCGGCGAGGGGGTCGGCAAGAGCACCCAGTTGAAACGCCTGGCCGCCCGGCTGCGCGCACACGGCATCCCGGTGCTGGAGACCCGCGAACCCGGCGGTTCGCCCGGTGCCGAGGATATCCGCCGCCTGCTGGTCACCGGCGCGCCAGAGCGCTGGGATGCACTGACCGAAACCCTGCTGGTCACGGCCGCGCGCCGCGCCCATGTCGAGGCGACGATCCGCCCCGCACTCGCTGCGGGCCAGTGGGTGCTGTGCGATCGGTTTCTCGACAGCACCCACGCCTATCAAGGCGTCGCAGGCGGTGTGACGGCCGAGGTGATCGAACAGCTGACCAGCATCGCGATCAGCGACCTTCGGCCCGACCGAACCGTGATTCTGCGCCTGCCGGTCGACCGGGCGCTCGCGCGTGCTGCCGATCGGGGCGACGGGGAAGGGCGGTTTGAGGCGAAGGGCCTCGCCTTTCACCAGGCGCTCGACCAAGCATTCGAGGCGATTGCAGCCGGCGACCCGGTCCGCTGCCGGCGCATCGATGCCGACGGCGACCCTGCCTCGGTGGCCGAGCGCGTGTGGGCCGCCGTCGCGGATCTGCTGCCATGACCGACCCGAGCGAGCGCCACCCGCGCCTCACCACCGCGTGGCGCGGCCATGATCTGGCCGAACGCCGGTTGCTGGAGGCCTGGAACAGTGGGCGGATGCCGCACGGCTGGTTGATCTGCGGCCCGCGCGGCATTGGCAAGGCGACCTTGGCCTACCGGCTCGCACGCTTCGTGTTGGCGGGTGGGGCAGGCGAGCCTGACATGTTTGGCACGCCGGCCGCTCCGACTACGCTCGCGCTTAGGGACGGCCACCCGATCGTCCAGCGTATCGCTGCGTCGGCGCACAAGGATTTGATCGCGATCGAGCGGCTGTGGGACGCCAAGCGCGGTCGGGCGAAGAGCGAGATCGCGGTCGACCAGATCCGCGCGATCGCGGACCTCCTGCACCTGACCCCGGGAGAGGGGGGCTGGCGTGTCGTCATCGTCGACCCCGCCGACGACTTGAACCAGAACAGCGCCAACGCGCTGCTCAAGATGCTGGAAGAGCCGCCCGCGCGCACGCTGATGATCCTGATTGCGCACGCACCGGGCGTGTTGCTGCCGACGATCCGCTCGCGCTGCCGGCGCCTCGACCTCGCCCCGCTGGAAGACACCGCCGTCGAGGCCCTGCTGGCAGAACAGCGCAGCGACCTCGGCGCCGCCGATGCCCAAGCCCTCGCCCGCTTGGCCGACGGCAGCATCGGCCGTGCCCTCGACCTCGCGGACCAGGGCGGGCTCGACCTCTACCGCAGTGTGGTCGACACCATCGGCAGTGGGCCGGACCCGGAAGCCGTGTTGGCGCTGGCTGATCGCTGTTCGCGCCCCGACGGCAGCCTCGACATCGTGGCGGAGTTGGTGCGCTGGTGGTTGCAGCGGATCGCGCGCGCGGCTGCCCGCGGCGCCTCCCCAATCGAAACCGTGATGGGCGAGCGGGCGGCCGGGGAGCGCTTGCTCGGGCGCCTCAGCCCGGCGCAAATCGTCGATGCGTGGGAGGCGATCGGCCAGGTGATCGTGCGCGCCGACGCGCTGAACTTGGATCGGCGCCAGACGGTTCTCGACGCGTTCGCGGCATTGCGATAGGCCTTGGCCCGACGCACGACGAGGCCTCGATGTCTGACTCGAACACTGTCTACCTGACCACACCGATCTACTATGTGAACGATGTGCCGCACATCGGCCACGCCTACACCACGCTGGCGGTGGATGTGCTCGCCCGCTTTCACCGCCTGGACGGTAAGGCGGTCAAGTTCCTGACCGGCACCGACGAACACGGCCAGAAGGTGGAAAAGGCGGCGGCGGCCAAGTGCCTCGCCCCGCTCGCGTTCTGCGACGAGGTTTCCGGCAGTTTCCGCGCCCTCTGCCCAGCGATGAACTTCTCGAACGACGACTTCATCCGCACGACCGAGGCCCGCCACATCGCGGCGTGCCAGGCGCTCTGGCAGCGCTTGGTCGCGGCCGATCAGATTTATCTGGGCGCTTACAGCGGCTGGTATTCGGTGCGGGATGAGACCTACTACGCCGAAGACGAGCTGGTTGATGGCAAGGCGCCAACCGGTGCGCCGGTCGAGTGGGTCGAAGAGCCGTCCTACTTCTTCCGCCTCTCGGCCTGGGGCGAGTGGCTGCTCGCCTGGTACGAGGAAGATCCGTCGCGGGTGGCCCCGCGCTCGCGCCGCAACGAGGTGATCAGCTTTGTGAAGCGGGGCCTGCAGGATCTGTCGATTTCGCG
>JAAFHH010000140.1:5798-7508 GCA_013297545.1 Alphaproteobacteria bacterium | reverse complement strand
GAGCGCCATCGCGACCTGTTCGCGCAAGCCAGCCTCCGGCGCATCGGCGAAGCGGGTGATGACCTGATCATAGGCCGCGATTGCCGCCGCAGGATCGCCCATCTGCCCGTGCGTGAAGCCCCTGCCCACGAGCGCCTTCGCGACCTGTTCGCGCAAGGCCGCGTCCGGCACATCGGCGAAGCGGGTGATGATCTCGTCGAAGCCGGCGAGGGCCTCTGGTAGGTTGCCGGCACGGTAGTGTTCGAGCGCGCGATGCATCAGTGTCCAGGCGGTTAATTCTGCGCCTGGTGTTGTTTGGGCAGCGATTGCATCGATGGAGGTGAGGGCCGTTTGTACACTTCCACTCGACCCCATTCGACTTGTTTCGAATGCGGCCTCCACCGCGTAAGCGTAGTCTGGATGCCAGCGTGCACCATGTGACCGCGCTGCGCTGGCGATGCGTTCCAACTCTGGTGGGGCGTAGAAATGCGCCAGGAACGTCACCAGCCAGCGCATCTTCTGTTTGGTGCGCCGGGTGCCATGGCGCATCAAGTACCAGATGTTCAAGAACCGCTCGACCAGTTGATGGCCAGTGGCGGCGCCGGAGACTTCGACTTCCTCGATCAATCCATCTTTGCGCAACTTGGTCAGCGGTGCCGATAGGCTGGTGGTCGGGATGTTGGTGCTGGCGGAGATCTGGCTGATCGTCACCGGGTCCCAATGCAGCGCGATCGCGTCAATCACCCCGCGCTGCTGGGTGGTTTGGTATTCCTCAATCCGGGCTTTGTAGTAGGGCGTTACTTGATCGAGCAGCAGATCAAGGTCTGCCATCGCGGCATCGGACTCAGCGTTCTCCAGCAATCGGTAGATCAGCGCCAGGATGCGCGGGTTGCCGCCGGTTAGCCGGTGCAGGGTGCGCAGGCGCGCTGGCTCTCGGGCCAGAACCTCAAGGACGGGCTTGCCCTGGTCCCCGCGCCGGAGTGCTAAGGATCTAAGGCAGGTTTCGGTTTCGGTCTGGCTCAGCGGCTGCAGGTAGGTGGGGTGGAAGAATTCATAGAACGCCTTGGCGTTGCCAATACTGTCCTGCAGCGGTTGGGTGGCGGCCCCAATCATCAGCGGGCCGCCGCGCGCTTGCAGGTAGCGCCGCAGTGTCCACTGTTCCTGATCGCTGAAGGCGCCGAGCACGAGGTTGAGGTTGTCAACCAGCAGCACTGCGCGCCGATTGAGGGCGGTCAACTCCGCTTCGAACTGATCGCCAGCGCGCTCATCCGCCCACATTGGGGTCAGCAGCTCACGGTCCAAGCGCTGGGCGAGGTCGTCCTGGCCGGTGAGTTCTGCCCACTCCGCCAGGGATTCTGCGCAGTTGCGCCAGAAATCCCCGAGGCGCAGCACGTTGTACTGTTCTTCCCGGAAGGTGAGCGGCACGTAACGATCCGCCATCTCCGCCCGGATCAGGATCGCGAGGCGCCGCAGCAGGGAGGTTTTGCCCATGCCGCGCGGGCCGATCAGGATCTGTGCCGGCACCGCGTGGTCGACGGACCCGCTGGCGAGCAGGCGGCACAGCTGCCCTAGCACCTCCTGACGGGCGACGAACTGGGCGACGAAGTCATCATCGCTCAGCACATCCTGGTTGTTGACCGAAAGGGCGCGCAGCGTACCCGTCACGCCTGGTACTCCTGCCAGTAGCGGCGCACTAGGCCGGACTGGAACGCGTAGCGATCAGCCGTTTTC
>JAAFHH010000140.1:0-5788 GCA_013297545.1 Alphaproteobacteria bacterium | reverse complement strand
GCGATCACCAGCATGTTCAGCACGTCCTTCACCTGGCGTTCGGTGGCTGAGCCTTGGGACTGCACGGCGACTGCCAGCAGCGTGTCCACCGTCTCGCCTGCAGCATGGGTGCACAGGGCTGCAAGCATCGCCTTGGCCAGCGTGCTCTCGCCCGGCGTGAGGTTTTTGGTCACGTGTTCGTGCCAGACGGCGAAATCGGACTGGCGATTTGGCTGCAGCAGCTTGTCGAACGCGGCTGCGAAGTCAGCTTGGGTCGCCTGAGCCGGCTGACCGGCAGTGCCTGGGGTCGATGGGTGCACCGCGTTCGCGATCAGCCACAGATAGTAGGGTGCGAGCCAACCGAGTTCGGCCAGCATCCATTTGATATCAGCGTCCGACGCTTCGAAGGGCGTGTTGATGTGTGATTGGAACACCGGGTCGCGCAGCAGCGAGCGTGCGGCCTCTGGCGTGAACGGGTCGATCACGAAGGTCTCGTAATCGACGAACGCACCTTCGATGCCATAGCGGCGCGCAATGGTGTCGAGGCCGATCGATCCGGTGAGCAGCCAGCGGACGTTTTTGAAGCGCTGCTGCAACGCGCGCAGCTTGTAGCCGAAGTCTTTCGCCTGTGCTTTGTCTGCCTCGGCCAGCGCCAACATAAAGTAGGCGATTTCATCGATGATGATTACGGTTGAGGTAGTATCTTTGTTCAGCGATTCGACCAGTGCTTCCAGAAACATCTGCGGATCGACCTGGCTTAGCACGTCGATGGGCTTTTCCCATTTGCCTGAAAACAGGATGTTCAGCCGCTCTGCGAGATGAGCTCTTAAGCGGGCGAGCAGTTCTTTTTGCGCCTCGATCCGCCGGCAGAGTGCGGCGGCAACCTCGTGCGGGGTGCGCATGCCTTCCACGTCGAGTTCGACCACGGTGTGATTGTCCGCGCGCAGGTCTTCGGCCAATCTGGCAATCGTCCAGCTCTTGCCGATGCGGCGCGGGGCTGGCATGTGAATACTGATGCCGGCCAGCAGTTTGCGCTTCAGGTGGGCGCGTTCGGTTTCACGGCGGTGTATGGCGGCCTCCGATTTATTCTGCGATGAATATATTCGGAGTTAAATAAATCACAAGCGGAATTTATCGGGAGGAGAATTGCCATGACCAACCTGCGCATCGACGGTGACCGCCTGTGGCAGAGCCTGATGGCGATGGCCGAGATCGGCCCCGGCGTCGCGGGTGGCTCGTGCCGCCTGGCACTGACTGATCTCGACCGCGATGGCCGCGCGTTGTTCCAAGGTTGGGCCGAATCCGCCGGCTGCACCGCGCGGCTGGATGCCATGGGCAATCTGTTCCTGCGCCGTCCGGGTACGGACCCGGAGGCGGCACCGGTGATGACCGGCAGTCACCTCGACACCCAGCCGACCGGCGGGCGGTTCGATGGGGTGTATGGCGTGCTCGCGGGCCTGGAGGTTGTGCGCACGCTCAACGATGCCGGCGTCACCACTCGGGCCCCGATCGAGGTGGTGGTGTGGACCAACGAGGAGGGCAGCCGCTTCTCGCCGCCGATGATCGGCTCCGGCGTGTTTGCGGGCGTGTTTGATCTGGCCTATGGGCTCGATCGGCCGGACCAGGCCGGCACCACCACCATCGGCGCAGAGCTCACGCGCCTTGGCTGGCGGGGCAAGGGCACCGGGCGGCCGGTTGCCGCCTACTTCGAGGCGCACATCGAACAGGGCCCGGTGCTGGAGGCGTCCGGCTGTCAGATCGGCGTCGTCACCGGCGCGCAAGGCCAGCGCTGGTACGAGGTGACGGTGACTGGCGTCGAGGCCCACGCCGGCCCGACACCGATGGCGCTGCGCCGCGATGCGCTGGTGGCATCCGCGCGCATGATCGATGCGGTGAATGCGCTGGGTCACGCCCACGCGCCCTACGCCTGCGCGACCGTGGGTCTGGTCACCGTCCACCCGAACAGCCGCAACACCATCCCGGGCCGGGTGTTCTTCACGGTCGATATCCGCCACCCCGATGACGCCGTCTTGAGTGCCATGGACGGGCACGTCAAAGCCCAGTGCCAGGCGATCGCCGCTGCCGCCGGCTGCACGGTGGAAGTAAAGGATTTCTGGTACTTCGCACCGACACCGTTCGATCCGGCCTGCGTGGCGGCCGTCCGCCAGGGGGCCGAGCGCCTCGGCGTCACGCACCAGGACATCGTCTCCGGTGCCGGCCACGACGCGGTCTACCTCGCCCGCGTGGCACCCACTGCGATGATCTTCGTGCCGTGCGAGGGCGGGATCAGCCACAACGAAGTGGAAAACGCCAATCCCGCCGATCTGGCCGTGGGCTGCCAGATCCTGCTGGAGGCGATGCTGGAGCGGGCGGGGCGTTGAGTGGTGCCGGGTGTCGGAATCGAACCGACGACCTTCCGCTTACAAGGCGGGTGCTCTACCAGCTGAGCTAACCCGGCACGCCTGACGGGCGACAGTTCTAGGGGCTTGCAGCCAGCGGGGCAAGCCTGACGCCGAGGCTCGCGAGTGCCTGCCAGAAGCCAGGGTAGGTTTTTGCGACACAGCCAGGATCGCGGATCGTGACCCCGGGTACGATCAAGCCCGCGAGCGCTAAGCTCATGGCGATGCGGTGGTCGCTGTAGGTCTCGATCGCGGCTGGCCGGGCGGTTGCGGGCGTCAGGCGGCCGGCGACCACCAGATCATCGCCGTCCTCGACCGCGAGGCCCGGCTGCAGGCGGCTGAGTTCGGTCGCCATTGCGCGGATGCGGTCGCATTCCTTCACCCGCAGATTGGCGATCCCGACAAACCGCACCGGGGCGGCTGCGAACGCGGCGAGCGCGGCGAGCGTCGGCACCGCGTCTTGCATCTGGGCGCCATCGATTACCGCGGGCAGGTGCGGGAACTGGCGGATCACAGCCAAGGCGGCAGCGTCCGGCTGGGTGAAGCCGGCTGGATCATAGCCAAGATCAATGCGGCCCCCCGTCAGGGCTTCAGCGGCCCACAGGTATGTGGCGGCCGAGGCATCGGGTTCGATCGCGACATCGGCCGCGCGGTAGCCGGTGGGCGCAATCCGCCAGCGGTTGGGCGCCACTTCCACCGCCTCGGCCCCAAAGCGCGCCATGGCGGTGAGCGTGAGGTCGACGTAGCCGCGCGCCCCAATCGTGCCGTCGCCCGCCAGTTCCACCTCGATGGCGCGGCCGGCGGTTGGCGCCATCATCAGCAGGGCAGAGAGGTATTGGCTCGAGAGGCTCGCATCCACCCGCACCAAGCTGTCGGTGATGGTGCCGCCCGGCACGGTGACCGGCGGACAGCCGGTTGGGGCGGTTGCTGCCACCCCCAACTGCTCAAGCGCCGCCAACAAGGGTGCGATCGGGCGCTTGCGCATGTGCGCGTCGCCATCCAGCACGATGGTGCCGGGCACGGGTGCCACTGCGGCAGTCAGGAACCGCATGGCCGTGCCAGCATTGCCGAGGAACAGTGGGCCTGCGGGCGCCGTCAGCTGCCCACTGCCCGTCACATCGAAGCGCGTGGCTTCCGGTTCCGCAATCGCGCAGCCCATGGCTCGCAGCGCGGTTGCCATGTGGGCGGTGTCATCGCTCTTCAGCGCGCCGGTCAGGTGGCTTTGGCCACGAGACAAAGCCGCCAGCAGCAGCGTGCGGTTGGTGATCGATTTCGAACCCGGCACCTGCACCCGGCCGATCAGTGGCTGATCCACGGGCGTGAGGGTGAGGGCAGGGGCTGCGAGGTAAGGATCGGTGGGGGCCATCTGCCGGGTTATGGCAGCAGCCCCCGCCGTTGGCAAACCAGCTGGCGGATCAGTTCGCGACCGTCAGCGGCAGACCCAGCTTCTTCCACTCATCCATGCCGAGCGCGTAGTAGAACACCTTGGTGTAACCCCACGCGACCGCCATTTCGGATGCCTTGGCCGCGCGCCCGCAGCTCAAGCCATTGCAGTAGAACAGCACGGGCTGGTCTTTCACCGGCGCGAAGGCGAGCATTTTCGCCTGATCGAGGTCGGTGTCCAAGATGCGCTTGGCGTTTTCGATATGACCTACGGCGAAATCTTCCGCCCGGCGATTGTCGAGGATGACCAACCGGGTTTCCGATTCGATCAGCCGGATCACACCATCCGCGTTGACGGTGGTGGCACCGCGAATTTCCATCGGCGCCTGCTGGGCGAAGGCCGGCGCACCCGCCACCATCACACCCAAAGCCGCACAGACCGCAAGCAACGTACGACGCAACATGTTCCCCTCCCCTAACACAGTGCAGGCGAAAACCTTAGCGCAGTCTTTCTCACTTGGAAACCGGCACGATTGATATATTTGGGTCGCGCGGACGGTGCGAATTCGGCATCGTCGGGGCGGGTCGAGCGAGGGAGGGCCGGTTGAGCAGACGCAGTATTCTCATCGCGCTGGCACTCGCGAACCTGTTCTTGCTCGGAGTCGCAACCGCAATCGGCTGGTGGGTGACCCAGCAGTACGAAGCGCGCGTGCGCCAGTTCGAAACCGAAAGCGTGGTGACGGCGGTGACCGCCGGTGTGCGCCAGCTGCTGCTCGATCAAGAGACCGCGAGCTTCCAAGTGGCGCGCGTGGTGTCCCAGGGGGCTGCCCTGCGCCAAGCCGTGCAAGACCGGTTGGCCGAACCGCTGCCGGCGGCCTTGGCCGATGAATTCGGCCGCGGTGCGGTGAGTTCTGGCGAAGTTGGCCTGCTCGGCATCAGCGTCCACACGCCGGAACTGGCGCTGATCGGCCAGCTGTGGCGCGGCGTGATCACGGATCGCACTTGGGTGCCCGCCACGCCGATCGAACCCAGCGTGCTGCAAACCGTGGGGGCGCGGGCGGGCAGTGCGCGCAACGCCCTGATCGCGCTCTATTGGATCACGCCGTCGGGTGCGCCGATGTTGTCGGTGTTCGCACCCGTCGGTGGGTTGCGGCTGACCGGCTACATCGGCTTGCACATCGATCCGCTGAACGGCTTGCGCACCCTTGGTGACCGCTTGAGCCTGCCGGTTTCGTTCACCACCCTCGACGGTCAGCGCAGCTTGCGGCAATTGGGCGACGTGCCGAGTGTGGCGGGACGCCAACTGCTGGATGTCACGGTGCCGCTGGTCGGCCCGCGCGGCGGCGATCCGGTCGCGACCGTGCGCCCGTTTGTTGATATCGCAGCCCTGGAAGCCGATCTGGCGAAAACCCAACGCTCGGCGCTGTTGATGTTCGCGGTGCTCGGCGGGGCGGCGGCCGTGCTCGCGGTGTTGCTGGTCGCGATGTTCATGCGCCGGCTGTTTGATCGGGTGACCGGTCTGGAGCGCGCCTTGCGCGACCTGGGCGACGGCAAGCTCGACACTACAGTGCCAGAACTCCAAGCCGCAGACGGGCTGGGCGCCATGGCGCGAGTGATCGACCGGTTCCGCACCCAGGCACTGTCGACCGATCGGCTGACCGCGGACATCGTGACCTCGATGGCGCGGGTCGGTGATGCGACCCAGCAGGCGTCCCAAGCGATCGGCCAGGTGAGCGACGGCTCGCTCTCCCAGCTGCAGGCGCTGCGGCAAGTGGCGACGGGGGTGCAGCAATCAAGTGGTGCGATCACCGAGGTGGCGCATTCGAGCCAGCAGGCCTCCGCCCAAGCGCGTGTGGCGGCCGACAGTGTGCAGATCGGGGTCGAACGGGTCGACACCCTGCTGGGTGAGATGCGCGGCATCAAGGATAGCTCGGCTGAAATCGCGCGCATCAGCCAGCAGATCAGCCGGATCGCCAGCCAAACCAACATGCTGTCCTTGAACGCTGCGATCGAAGCCGCGCGCGCGG
>JAAFHH010000014.1:9409-16444 GCA_013297545.1 Alphaproteobacteria bacterium | reverse complement strand
CGCTTCCGATCTGCGGTTGAGGCCAGGTCCACCAAGCTCAATCCCCCGCGCCGCAACCGCGTCCGGGCTCACCTGTTCGAACTGGCGCAAGGTCGACAGCACGCGCTGGCGCACATCTTCGGGCCCGAGTTCCTCCGAATGCAGCACGCCAAAGCGATTGGGGCCGAGCACGCCGGCCGCATCCTCCCCCACACCCACGGCGGCGAGGGTGGACCCGAGGTCTTGGGACAGCCGCATGCCCTGGTCCGGCGTCAACCGGTCCCGCAAACCGTCGAGGGCGGGGACTTCGACCAAGGTCATGGTGACCGGCGCCATGTTGGCACCCAGCGCCACGTAGCGTTCGGCCGCCTGCTCAAAGCCAGCCCGGGTCAGCAAGCCGGTTTCCGGTTCGCGATCCTGCAGACCGGTTGGCAGACCAATAGTGTCGGCTGCGAACGACAGAAAATAGCGGTCTGGTTGATGGTGCAGCGGGCAGCCGGCGATCGATCCTGGCCGGCGGCGATCGGCGCGTGCGAGCACGATGGCGGTCGGGGCCAGCCGGTCGCCGCGCCGGGCGGCAGCGAGCAAGCGGTCGAGCGTGATCGCACTGTCGGTTGCGACCAGATCGGCGATTGGCCGGCCAGTCATCTCATCGGCGCTGGCGCCGAGGAGCCCCTGGGTTGCGCCGGTTGCAAACGTGACAATGCCCGCGTGATCAATCTCCAGCAACAGATCGCCGCGCGCGAACGCGAACGCGATGAAGCGATCCCGTGTGCGGGCATCATTCATGGCGGCACTGCGGGGATCTGACACGAGAGCTGCTACCTTTGGCTGGCCGGCGCCGGAGCATGGCACGCCAGCGTGACCGGGGCCAAGGGTGCAACCTGTGCGATGGCGCTGCTGGCCGTCATGGCGTGCTGTACCCAAGGGCTGCAAGGGCGGCCAGCACCTCCGCCGGATCAGCCACCATGTCGACCCCGACCAGCCGGCCGAACACCAGCCGGTGCCGGAAGCCGCAGATCTCAGACAGACTGCTGAACCAGCCGCCGAGATCGACGGTCGGCACCACCTCGACCACGGCCGTGCCCGGCGGTGCCGCGATCAGGTTGGTGAGCGAGCCGCCATGGGGGGCGACGATGACCGCGGCCGAGGCGAACAGGCGCAGCTGCTCATGGATCGGCATGCGGCCCGGCACCACCCGCTCAAACCCAAGCGGCGCCAGGACGGCGAGCAACGCGTCTTCATTCGCGATCCGCCGCGTCGGGACATCAGCGCGGCTGACCAGCAGGCGCCGCACGCCCGGCGGCCCGGATCCCCACTGGAAGCGCTGGCGCAGCCACGAGATCGACGCTGGACTGGCGTATTTGCCCATCTGTGCGGCGGCAGCGACAGCAACCGTGCGAAAGCGGGTCGGCTGCGCCGGGACATCCACGAGCGCATTCTCGAAGCCGAAGTGAACCAGCACCGTGCGAAACACCTCGGCCCCATCGGGGGGGACTGCAATAGCAAAGCCGAAATCGCGCACCAGCACCTCGGCCGCTTGCAGCCGCGGTAGATAATCTATCACACTATGATAGTAGCTGGTGAGGAATGTATCGTACAATACCACAACATCAAGGCTGTTTTCCTGAATTGAGGCTGAGTTTTCATGGAAAAAACTCAAGATGCTCTGGGTAATGAAATTTACATTGTACGTTGAATCCATCTGACGAATACATAGATCACTTGGCTGTCCATCCCCAGAAATGACCGTTCCAAGGTGACCGATGATGCTCGCATTCGGCAACACGAGCAGGGCGCAGTCCTCGGTCACACTATAGTCCGCAAAGGTTACTACATCATGCGTGCCGCTGTGCAATGGGACTTGCCACAGCCGCATCTGGTGCTGCCGTGGGCGCGGCTCAATCCAGGGTTGGCGCGGCTCCGCACCAAGGATGAGGTCAATCATCGCGTGATCGGGTGCGCGATTGATCGCCCCAAACTCCGCCGAGCTGCGCGGCTGCACGGCGGCGAGCCAGGTCCGCCCGAGACGCGCCGCCACCAGTGCCTGCAGCAGCCCGAGCAGCACCCGGGACGTGTCCAGGAGGTCCAACAGGCGGATCCAGCCAGCGGGGTTCTGCCGGTCCAGCGCGACCAGCGCATTATAGACCGGTGTGGGCACGCGCGGCAGCTCTTGCCCGAGGATGGCGGCCTCGAGCAGAGCCGCGGTTTGCAGGACCGGGTTGTCTGGATCCAGCCCCGCCGCTGGCTGCCAACAGCCGACCGGGATCGGCAAGCAGGACCCGATCAGAAAGTCGATCAGCGGCTGCCCGTCGCCCGCAGCCAACAGCTGGGCCAAGGTGCGACGCTCTGCGGTGGCGGTCCGCTCGGACCAGTCGGCGGTGAGCATCACGGCGCCAAGACCGTGCAGTGGCGTGGAGACCGCTGCCATTTCAAGCAGATCCCTGTAAACTCGTCGCCATGACGTTGGACCAGCCCTTCTGGATTGCCAAACCGCTGGACAGGCTCTCAGCGGCTGAATGGGAAAGCCTGTGTGACGGCTGCGGCAAGTGCTGCACCTTTACCTTGGAAAATGACGAGACCGGCGAGCGGTTCGCAACCCGCGTCGCCTGCCGCCTGTTCGACAGCGACGCCTGCGGGTGTGGGGACTATGCCAACCGGTTCAATCGGGTGCCAACCTGCATCAAGATCACCGCCGACACCATCGCCACATTGGACTTTTTGCCCGACACCTGCGCCTACCGCCTGGTCGCCGCCGGCAAGCCGCTGCCGGACTGGCACCACTTGATCTCGGGAGATCGCGCGGCCGTGCATCGGCTCGGCTGGTCGGTGCAGGGCCGCACCATCAGCGAGCAGGTGGTCGAGGAGAGCGGTGTCGATTACGAAGACTACATCGTGGTCTGGCCGCGCGAGAAGCGCCCCAGCCGCCGTCGGGCACGTTGACGGATGGCGTCGCCTCAGCAAAGCTGCGCGTCAGAGTTCCGCTGGCGGTTGCGGATCAGGATGGCAGCGTGACGGCACCCTCTTCGACCCCCCCACCCTCTGCGACCCAGGGGCGCTGGACGTGGCTTGGCATTATTGCCGCACCAGTCCTGGTGGTGGCTGTGCTGACCGCCTTGGTGGTGATCGGCAACAGTGCCGTGCGCACC
Organism: Alphaproteobacteria bacterium; assembly: GCA_013297545.1. GTDB lineage: Bacteria > Pseudomonadota > Alphaproteobacteria > Elsterales > Elsteraceae > RDXE01. The sequence continues at coordinate 13,316 of JAAFHH010000014.1, read as the reverse complement.
ACGGTGGATGAAACGCGCCTGCTGATCGATCAGAACCTCGACGACACGGTGCAGCTCGCCCGCATTTCCGGCAACATCACCCAGGTCAACGCCGGGCTGTATCGGTTGCTGGCGCAAGCCGCCTCCGGCGTTGGCAACATCCAAGAAGACGCCGCCCAGTTCGCGCGCTTGGCCATCAACATCGACGGCGCGCTGCGCGAGTTGATCGACTACCGCCAGCGCTACACTGATGGCGAGGGGGCGGCCGGCCTCGACCAAGCGTTGGAGGAACTGCGCTTGTTCCGCGGTGCGACCGAATTCGTCGCCGGCATGCTGGAACTGGACGTGCAGGCTGCGATCGCGTTCATGGCGCCCTACAACCGGCTGGTCGATAGCCTGAACGCCACCCTCACCCGCAGCCAAGCCTACACGGTTGCAGACGCCGAACTGCGCAGCGGGGCTGCCGTCCAGCGGGCCAACCGCACGCTGAACACGCTGATCGGGCTCGCAGCCTTGGCTGCCCTGCTGATCGGCGCGGTCGCCTGGTGGTTCGGCCGCAGCCGGCAAGAACTGGCGACCAGTGCGTCTGAGCTAGAAGCCGAGGTTGCCAAGCGCACCCAGGCGCTGCGCGATGCCACCCTGCAGCTGCAACGCTCCAACGATGATCTGCGCGCGGAACGCGACCGGTCGGACGCGATGGTCAACACCTTGCGCGAGCGCGAAACCCAGCTCGAAGCCGCGCGCACGGAAGCCGAGGCTGCAAACCTCGCGAAGTCTGAATTCCTCGCCACCATGAGCCACGAAATCCGCACGCCGATGAACGGCGTGATCGGCATGGCCGGCCTGTTGCTCGACGGCACGCTCGACAGTGCCCAGCGCGCGCGCGCTGAAGCGATCCGCAGCTCGGCCGATGCATTGCTCGTGATCATCAACGACATCCTCGACTTCTCAAAGATCGAGGCCGGTGCGATGGTGATCGAGAGCGAGCCGACCTCCTTCGTCGACATCGCGGAGACCGTGGTCGAACTGTTCCAGCCGCGCGCCGACGCCAAGGGCTTGGACATCGGCGTGCTGCTCGATCCGCGCGCGGGCGGGCGGGTGTTGGCCGATGATGGCCGGGTGCGTCAGGTGCTGATGAACCTGGTGTCCAACGCCTTGAAGTTCACCGATCGCGGCTCGATCACCTTGCAGCTGCGGCTGATGAGCACGCGCACTGACGGCGCCCGCGTCGTGCGCTTCGATGTGGCGGACACCGGTATCGGCATCGCGGCTCCAGACCAGGTGCGCCTGTTCGAGGCCTTCAGCCAGATCGAGCGTGCGGGCCTGCGCCGGCGCGGTGGTACGGGTCTCGGTCTCGCGATCTGCCGCCAGCTGGTCCAGCTGATGGGCGGCCAGATCGGCATTGAGAGCACCGAGGGGTTGGGGTCCACCTTCTGGTTCGAAGTGCCAGTCGCCCCAGTGCCCGGCGACATTCCGCTGCAACCGGACCCGACCCAGTCGGTGCTGCTGGTGGGCGCCGCGGTCGATGTCGCCCTGGTCGCGCGCCAACTCGATCTCTGGCTCGGCACCTTGGTGGCCGAAGCCGACGCCATGGCCGCGATTGATCGCCTGAGTGCAGAGCCCGCGCGCACCATCTTGATCGCGCGCGATGCGCTGGGGCTTGACCCGGCGGCGGTGGTTGAAGGATTGCGCGCCGCCGCTGGCCAGGCGACCCAGGTGTTTGTGCTCGCCGACATTGGCGATGCGATCGACGCGCGCGCGCTTGGCCTTGATGGTGTGTTGGTGCGCCCGGTGCGGCCATCCCTGCTGCTGCGCGCGCTCGCTGGTGAATTGCCCTCAGCGCGCTTGCAGCCAGCGACGGCCCCGGTGGCCGCGATCCCCGCCACCCGCTCGACGCTGCGGATCCTGGTTGCGGAAGACAATCAAGTGAACCAGATGGTGATCGCCGGCATGCTCGACTGGCTCGGCCACCGGGCGACGATCGCGGGCGATGGCCTGGCCGCGATTGACGCCGTCGCGACAGATGGGCCGTTCGATCTCGTGCTGATGGACATGCAGATGCCGCGCCTCGGCGGTGTTGAGGCAACAGTGCGTCTGCGCGAGCAGGGCGTCACCGTGCCGATCATCGCGCTGACCGCCAACGTGACGCCGGAAGATCGCGAGCGCTGCTTCAGCGCTGGCATGAACGGCTTCCTCACCAAGCCGATCGTGCGCGACGCGCTCGCCACCGAAATCGACCGTTGGCGCGGTGACCTCGGGCCTGATCAGCTGCTCGGCCTCAATGTGCCCGATGGCGCGCCCGGCCACACACTCAGCGATGACGACCCGAGTTCCGCCACCTTCGACGCCGCCTTGCTGGCCGACCGGCTCGGGTTCTTTGGCGTCGAGGCGTTCCACAAGATGCTGGGCCAAGCGCTTGACTCGATCGCGATCGATATCGATCAGCTGACCCACGCCGTCAGCCAATCGCGCGGCACCGAAGTGCAAGACATCGCCCACCGCATCAAGGGGGTGGCCGGCAATGTCGGCACCACCCAACTCGCGGCGATGGCCGGCCGAATTGAAACCGAAGGCTTGAGTGCCCCAACCCGCACGCTGCTGCCGATGCTGGCCACCAGCGTCACCGCCTACCGCGCCGTCCACGCCGAAGGGCCGGAGACGCTGGCGGCGATCGCCTCGATCGCAGCGCTTTAAATCGCGGGCCCGCCATGGGCGGCCGACCACGCCGCCGGGTCTTTCAGGAACGCCCGCACTTGATCAAGCTCCGCAGCGGTTTTGCGGCCGGAGCGTTCGGCGACGTCGAGAATGTCGGCCCAGGTCGCGAGCGAGAGCAGGCGCACGCCGATGTCGTCGAGCGGGCCTGCAGCACTGGCGCCAGCTTGGTAGAAGAACACCACCAGCGTGTCGGTGACGACGGCGTCGGCGGCGCGGAGCGCTTCGACGAACAAGCGCTTGGAGCCGCCATCGGTCGCCAGATCCTCGACCAGCAGCACCCGCGCGCCGGGCGCGAAGCTGCCTTCGATCTGGGCGTTGCGGCCAAAGCCTTTCGGCTTTTTGCGCACGTACAGCATCGGCTTGCCCAGCCGGTCGGCCAGCCACGCGGCGTAGGGGATGCCAGCGGTTTCGCCGCCGGCAATCGCATCGATCGCGTCCACGCCGATCTGCTGGGTGATCGCAGCCGCCATGCCCGCCAGCACGAGCGAACGCTCGGCCGGGAAGGAGATGATCTTGCGGCAATCCACGTATACCGGGCTCAAGCGGCCGGAGGTGAAGGTGAACGGCTCGGCCGGGCGAATGTGCACGGCTTCGATGTCAAGCAGGGCTGCCGCGATGGCCGCAGGGTCTGGACTGGTCACAGGCATCCTTCACGCGCTACGAATACCGCCGGACAGTGCCCGATCCCGCACCACCGCTGCAACAGCCGGTGGTGTGGTCCTGCGGGATCAGCGCTGGCGAGCGAACGACCGGACGGGGGCGTGGGGTTGAGCGATCAGGCAAGGAATACAGCATCGGGCTTTGGACCGGCCCTGGCGGCCCTGCCGCCGGAGCTGTTGGCCTATCCGGGGCCGATGTTGCTGGTGTTGCCATCGGGCGACCTCGCCGCCGGCAATGCGGCGGGCAAGGCGCTGCACGATTGGCTCGACGGGTCATCGTCGCTGCGCGACCTCTACGCGGAAGTGGCCGAACGCCGGGTGATCGAAGCCCGCGATGCCAGCGGCAGTCGGCGCTGGCTCGATACCAGCTTGGTGCCCTGGCTGATCGCCGAGGTGGGTGCCGCCACCCTGGTGCTCGGCCGCGATGTCACCCTCGACGTCAATCTGCGCAACGCGCTGGCGGACAGTCGCCAACGCTTCAAGGAACTGATCGAGGTTGGCGTCGACTTCGCGTGGGAAACCGATCTTGAAGGGCGCTTCACCTTCCTGTCGGT
>JAAFHH010000014.1:0-9399 GCA_013297545.1 Alphaproteobacteria bacterium | reverse complement strand
GATCGGCAGCCGCGCCGAAGCGCTGCTCGACCAGCCCGAACCCGGCGGCAGCGCCTTTGTGGCGGATACCGAGTGGGCGAAGGCCGATGTCTGGGTGCGCGCCAATGATGGCACCTTGCACTGCCTGATCGTCTCCGCCGTGCCGATCATCAACGCCGATGGCGACCGGGCCGGTACGCGCGGGGTCGCCTGGGACGTCACTTTCGACCGGGAGCGTGAGCAGGCACTCGCCCGTGCGCGCACCCGCGAACACGTCTCCGGTTTCATCATCCAGATCATCCGCGATGAAGCGCGGCCGGAAGAAATGCTGAAAGCCGCGGTGACCGCGATCGGCCGGGCGGTGCGCGCGCAAGTGTCCGCGATCTACCGGGTCCGGCGCACCGGCCAATTGGTGCCGGTCGCGGAACTGGGCGGGCCAGCCCCGTCCGAGGCGGTCGACGCCATGGTCGACCGGCTGCAGGGTGGCGAGCGCTGGTGTGAGACGGCGGATGTCGATTGGCACGGTATCGCCTGCGCCACCTCCTACCGCGGCCAGATGAACGGGGCGGTGGTGATCTGGCGCGGGCGCGAGCAAGAACCGTTCGACGACGAAGACCGCCACATCATCGAACTGATCGAGCCGCACCTCGGTGTGGCGCTCCGCCAAATCCAAGACCAGCGCCGGCTGGAGCGCTTGTCGCGCACCGATGCGCTGACTGGTCTCGCCAATCGCCGCGGGTTCGAAGGCGATCTGGCGGCTGCCCTTGATCTTGCGATCCGGCACAACCGCCCGGGGGCGTTGTTGTTCCTCGACCTCGACAACTTCAAGCCGGTCAACGATGTGCTCGGCCACGATGCGGGTGACGCGGTGTTGAGCGACTTTGCCGGCGTGCTGCGCCACCACACCCGCACTTATGATCTGGTCGCCCGCTTGGGCGGCGATGAATTTGCCATGTGGCTGGGTGAAATCACCGAGGAAGACGCGCTCAAACGCGGTGCGTTGCTGCAGGCCGCAGCAACCGAAGCGTTTGCGAAATACGTCGCCGATCCTGCCAAGCCGCTCGGCGTCTCCGTCGGCATGGCGTTCTACGCGGGCGACGGGCCGACCACCGTCGACGCGCTCTTGTCGCAAGGTGACGCGGCGATGTATGAGGTCAAGCGCGCAACAAAAGCTAGGCTGGGAGGCGACGTACGATGAGCGGTCCTTCGTCCGCACCCGGGCCCATTGACTACGAAGTCTCCAAGAAAATCGCCTCCAGCGTCGATCAGGCCGAGCGCCTGGCACTCGCCCGCCGCCAGGATCTGCGCCCCGAGATCCTCTACTTCTTGGCGGAAGATGCCGACAGCGCCGTGCGCCGCGAGGTTGCGCGCAATGCGGACACGCCGCGCCACGCCGATCTGTTGCTGGCGAAGGACGATGACGAAAGCGTGCGCGGCAACGTCGCGGTGAAGATCGGCCGGCTGCTGCCGGCGCTTGACGCGGACGCCCGCGATGTCGCCACCAAGCTCACCGTACAGGTGCTGGAAACGCTGGCGACCGACGCGCTGACCCAGATCCGCCGGGTGGTCGCGGAAGCGATCAAGGCCAACCCCGCTGCCCCAGCCCATGTCGTCAAGGCGTTGGCGCGCGACCGCGAAATCTCGGTCGCCGCCCCGGTGCTCGAATTCTCGCCGCTCTTGAGCGACGAGGATCTGTTGGAAATCATCGGCTCAACCCCGATCCAAGGGGCGATCGCCGCGATTGCGCGCCGGGTCGGCTTGGGCGAACAGGTCAGCCACGCGGTGGTCGACACTGGCGACGTGCCGGCGATTGCCGCCCTGCTGAGCAACGACACCGCCCAGATCCGCGAAGAGACCTTGGATCTGGTGATCGATCGCGCGCCCGGCATCGCGGCCTGGCACGCGCCCTTGGCGCGCCGCCGCGGCCTCGCCCCGCGGGCGGCCCGGCGGATTGCCGAATACGTCGCGCGCGAACTGCTCGACGAACTGGCCAAGCGCGACGACATCGATCCTGAGACGCTGGAGGTGATCGCCAAGGCGATCAGTGAACGCTTCGGCAATGAACCGGCCGCCCCGCCGGTCCGGGTTACCGCGCAAGCACGCACCACCACCCGCATCAGTTCGGTCGACATCGCAGTCGCCTTGGCCGAAAACCGCACGACCTACGTGATGAACGCGCTCGCGACCATGGCGGCCTTACCGGTCAGCGGCATCGCGGCCGCGGTGCGGATGAACAATCACAAAGCCCTGGCCGCCGCCGCCTGGCGCGCCAAGCTCGACCCGCAAACGACCGTGCTGATCCAAACCCAGCTGTGCGGCGTGCCACCGCGCGCAGCACTCCGGCCCGGCCGTAATGGCGAGCCACCGATGGACGAGGCTGACCTCGCCTTCCAGATCGACTTGCTGACCGGGTCGAAACCGGCCGCTTGACAGGCTTGGGCGCGCGAGCGATTGCTGCCGGCCCTGGTTTTCACACGAGTTCAGTGGTCATGGCCCATCGCCCCGGCGTGTTGGACGAATTGTCCTGGCGCGGCTTTATCCATCAGGCAACCTCCGACGATCTGCGCCAGGTGACCGATGCGGGCGCGATCGCGCTCTACATCGGGTTCGACCCGACGGCGGCGTCGCTTCATGTCGGCCACCTGGTGCAGCTGATGGCGCTGCGCCATTTCCAGCGCTACGGCCACCAGGCGATCGGCTTGATCGGTGGCGGCACCGGCATGATCGGCGATCCGTCCGGCAAGTCGGAAGAACGCAACCTGCAGACCCTGGACCAGATCGCGAGCAATGCAGACGCGATCAAGGCCCAGGTGACCCAGGTGCTGAACGCGCCAGACAACCCGCCGCTCTACGCCAACAACCTCGATTGGCTTGGCAAACTGTCGCTGATCGACTTCTTGCGCGATACCGGCAAGCATTTTTCCGTCAACGCGATGATCCAGAAGGACAGCATCCGCTCGCGGATCGAGCGCGATGATGTCGGCATCTCGTTCACCGAATTCAGCTACATGCTGCTGCAATCGCGCGACTTTTTGGAACTCTACCAGCGCCATGGTTGCACCTTGCAGTGCGGCGGGTCGGACCAATGGGGCAACATCGTCTCCGGCACGGACTTGATCCGGCGGGTCACCGGCGGGCGGGCGTTTGGCCTTACCTTCAACCTGCTGGTCAAGGCCGATGGCCAGAAGTTTGGCAAGACCGAGAAGGGGTCGGTGTTCCTCGACGCCACCCTCACCAGCCCATTCGCGTTCTATCAGTTCTGGGTCAACGCTGCCGATGAGGACGTTGCTAAGTACCTGAAGCTGTTTTCGGTGCGCGACCAAGCGGCGATCGCAGCGCTCGAAGCCACCGTCGGCTCGCCCGAGCGCACGGCCCAAAAGGCGCTAGCACTTGAGGTGACCGCGCTGATCCACGGTGATGCGGCGGCCGAGCAGGCGGCCAAGGCGGCTGAGGTGTTGTTTTCCGGCGAGATCACCGGCCTCTCCGCCCGCGATCTGGTGGAGGTGTTTGCCGACGTGCCCTCTGTCATGCTCGCGTTTGCACCGGAGGTCAGCCTGATCGATGCGCTGGTCGCGACCGAACTGTGCGCCTCCAAGGGCGAGGCCCGCCGGCAGATCGAACAAGGTGCGATCCGCGTCAATGGGACGGCCGTCAGCCGGGATCAGGTGCAGCGCGCGCTGACCCCGGCCGATCTGATCGATGGCGAGGTGGTGGTGCTGAAACGCGGCAAGCGTAACACCGCGTTGGTGCGTCGTGCCTGAGATTGTCATTGTTGGCGGCGGCGCCGTTGGCTCGGCGGCGGCAGCCTACTTGGCGGACCGCGGTGCCGAGGTCGCGGTGATCGAACGCGATCCCACCTACGCCCGCGCCTCATCGGCGCTCAGTGCAAGTTCGATCCGCCAGCAATTCTCCACCCCCGCCAACATCCGCTTGAGCCAAGCGGGCTTGGCGCTGCTGCGCGATCCGCGCTGGCTCGCGGTCGACGGCGAGGTGCCGGACTTCGGCTTTCACGAGGGCGGCTACTTGTACCTCGCGACCGAGGCTGGAGTGGCCGGCTTGGAGGCAAACCATCGCATCCAGCGTGGCGAAGGCGCGCCCGTCGCACTGCTGACGCCGGCTGCGTTGGCGCACCGGTTCCCCTGGCTCAACACCAGCGATCTCGCCGCCGGATCTTACGGGATGGCCGGTGAGGGCTGGTTCGATGGCTACGCGCTGATGCAGGCGTTCCGCCGCAAAGCCCGGGCACTGGGCGCTGTCTACCACCATGATACCGTGGTCGGTTTCGAGCGGGCGGGGACCCGCCTCACTGCCGTGTGCTTGGGCTCTGGCGCGAGCCTGCCAGCGGCCCACGTGGTCAATGCCGCTGGTCCCTGGGCACGCGCCGTCGCCGGGTTCGCGGGCATCGATCTGCCGGTGCAGGCCCGCGCGCGCTCGGTCTTCGTGTTCCAGATCCGCGAGCCGTTGAAGGAGTGCCCGCTGGTGATCGACACCTCTGGTGTCTGGTTCCGGCCGGAGGGCCACCAGTACTTGTGCGGCTGGTCGCCACCAGACGCCGATGATCCCGATGGCGCCCATCTCGAAGTGGATCACAGCCTGTTTGAAGCGGTGATCTGGCCAGCACTGGCTGAGCGCGTGCCAGCGTTCGAGACGCTGAAGCAAACCAGCGCCTGGGCCGGCTACTACGAAATGAACACCTGGGACCACAACGCCCTGCTCGGCCGCCACCCGGCGTGCGACAACCTCTGGTTCGCCAACGGGTTTTCCGGCCACGGCATCCAACAGGCCGCTGGCGTCGGTCGCGACGTCGCCGAACGGCTGCTGGATGGCCGCTCCACCAGCCTCGACCTCAGCGTGTTTGACGTCGACCGTTTGCTGCACGGGCGGCGGGTTGAAGAGCAAAACATCATCTGATGCGGGCTTGCGAGGACGGTATGCACGGGCTATGAATCCGGGGCGGAAGTGAAGCATACCCATCACCCAGTACCAAGAAGCCCCCACGGTGTCTCAGACCGTGGGGGCCCCTCCGTTAGCTGCCTCTCAGCAGCTTAACGACCTCGACCAGGAGTTCCAGCAACAGCAGGACGATCCTGGCCCAGTCGGGCGGAAGGGACATACTCATCACCTCCCTTCACCGGGTGCGGACACCCGGCGGTTGTGTGGTAACGCGACTACTGAGAAAAGCCAAGCCATCGGGCGTTGCACGCTTTGGGCAGTGCGTCGGCTCCATCAAAGTCTATGCGCGTAAAACCTGGCCCATCCGCAGCTCACGACAAAAACCTCAGCCTTGCGTCACGCCGCCGCAGGCGTATGCTCGCGCGCATCACGTTAGGGGACGACGGCCATGAAACGTGCGGAGCGAACGGTCACAACCATGGTGCCAGCTGACAGCCAGATGACCGGGTCGATGGATCAGATCCGCGACATCCTGTTCGGCGCGCAAAAGCGCGAAGCGGATCAGCGCTTTGCCGCCCTCGACCGCACGCTCGATCAGATGCGCGAAGAACAAGAAGCAGCCTTGCTGAAGCAGCAGAAATCCTTCGATCGCCAGCTGGAAGAACTGCGCGCCAGCTTTGCTGATCGCGTGAAGGACCTCGCCCAGCGCGTCGACGATGTCGAAACCGCGGCCCGGCGCGAACTGCAGACGGGCTTGCGTGACGCAGCCGAGAAGCTCGCCGATCAAGCCAAGCGCCTGCAAGCCGACCTCGCTGATCTGGGCGCTGCGACCAAGAAGCGCTTGGATGCGATGCAAGAAGACACCCAGGAAAGCTTCGACCAGATCACGGAAGAAAAAACCGCCAACGAAGACCTCGGCAACCTGTTGGTCGAGCTTGGCATGCGCTTGAAGGGCGAAGCGGCGTTCTTGCAATTGGCGTCGGCCGTCGGTCGCGACGGCTGACCCGGCGGCCATGCCGGGCGAGCTTCCTGCCGACGACGCTGAACGCCTCCGCCTGCTGTTGCTGTGGCGCGAGCAGGAGCGGCTGGACCGGCTGGAGGCGCGCATTCTGGACGCCGCCGCCGCGCGCGGCACCGTGCGCGAGGTGGTGGTCGACGCGCTGAAAGATGCGCAAGTGGCCGATGCCCGCCGGCTCGCGGGCGTGATCGCGCCGGCCGTCGTGTCCTCGATCCACGCCGAAATCCGCAACAGCCGCGACATGATGGTCGACGCGCTCTATCCGATCACCGGCCGGATGGTCAGCGCGGCCGTGCGCGATGCGTTCCAGCGCCTGCTGATCGAACTCGACCGCCGGATTGCCGGCACCCTGCCGTTTGAGCGGATTTCGGCGCGCATCGAAGCGCTGATGACCGGCAAGCCGGTCGCCCAAGTGCTGCTGCGCCGCAATCCGAGTTTCCTGGCGACCGACGTGCTGCTGATCCACCGCAGCACCGGGTTGCTGATCCACCGGGAGGCGGACGGCGCCCAAGCACTCGACGGTGATGTGCTCTCAGGCCTGTTGACCGCGATTCTTGGCTTTGCGGCGGACGCGTTTGGGGCCGATGGTGCCGGCGATGTGAAAACGCTCAGTTTCGGGGCGAGCAGCGTCCACCTCGCCGCCTCACCGGCTCTGCTGCTGGCACTGCGCGGCGAAGGTGCGGCACCGCAGGCCATCGCTGCCACGCTTGATGGCGCGCTGGCGGATTTGATTGAGGCGCATGGCGCCGCGCTCGGGGATTTTTCTGGCACGCTCGACGAGGCGGCGGCGGAGCGGATCCAGCTCGATCTGCGGGCGCTGCTCGGTCTCGTGCAAGCGCTCGGGCGGCCGAAGCGCAAGCAGACCGGTGCCCTCATCATGCTCGCCCTGTTGGCCGCGGGGATCGCTGGGTTCCTCGGCTACGGCTGGTATGAGCGTTCGCGCGTTGCCGGGTTGGAGGCCCGCGCCCACGCGGCCGTGGCCGAAGTGCCGAGTGCGCGCGGTTGGCCCGTCATCGTGCAGCACCGCAGCCGAGACGACCGGGTGGTCGTCTCTGGCCTGGTGGCGGACCAGGCGAGCCTTGTTGCCCTGCAAGCAGCGCTGGCCCGCCAGCTTGGGGATCAAGCCGATGCAACAGGCCTGGCGGATGCCGGCACGGACCGGCTGGCCGCCGCAGTGGCGGCCGCCGAAGGGAAGGCGGCAGCGGCCGTCACAATGCTGCGCGCGGACCAGCAGCAAGCCCTCACCGCGCAGGAGGCCGCCTGGCGCGCCGCCCTCGCGACCCAAGACGCAGCCGCCACCCAGCGCCTCACCGCTGTGGCTGAGCGCTTGGAAGGGTTGGAGCGCAACGTCGCCGGTGCGATCGGCATGGTCGAACAGGCCGCCGGCAGCGGGCTTGATGCGCTCGGATCGCGCTTTGGCGGCGCGCTCAGCGACCTTGGCGGGGCACTTGCCCAGCTGCGCCGGGAGCTTGAAGCCGACATCGCGCGGGTGGCCGAACGCTCGGAAGGGCGCGCATCGGATCTCGCGAGCGCGCTGGTCGACTATAGTCGAGAGCTGCAAACTCTCGACGCGCGGGTCAGACCACTAGAAGATATCGCGGCCGACCCTCAGCGCTTGCTGGCGGAGGCCGTTGCCGTTGCCGCGGTTTTCTTTTCTGACGAGGATGTCCTGGCCGATCCGCCGCACACGACTGAGTTGGTTGAGCAGCTGGCAGGCCTCCTAGCGGAGGTACCGGGCGTACGGCTGCGCATTGTCGGCTTCAGCGACCCGACCGGGCGGGCGGGCTTGAACGCCTCGCTCAGCCAGGCGCGCGCGGACCGGGTGCGCGGGCTGCTGACGGCCGCCGGCGTCGCACCAGAGCGCCTGCTGACCGTCGGCCGCGCGACCGAGCGGCGGCTTGCCGCCGGCACCGGCCCGAACCCGCGCGACCGCCGGGTCGAATTCGAACTTGTGCGCGTGGGTGAGCCGTAACATGGCCGCGCGCAAGATCGTCATGCTCGGTGGCTTTGGCGTCGGCAAAACCTCGCTGGTGCGCCGCTACGTGCTCGGCCAATTCGATGCGCGCTACAAGGTGACGCTGGGGGTGAACATCTACAAGTTCACCGATCCTGGTGCCGATGAACCGCTCGACCTCGTGCTGTGGGACATCGAGGGCGGGGAGGCGAAGGCACCGCTGCTGAAAACCTACATCATGGGGGCGGCCGGCGCGGTGATCGTGGGGGACGCGACCCGGCCAGACACGCACCCCCTGATGGTCGACCACTTGGACTTGTTCCAGGGCTTGCTGCCGGGCCGACCATCGGTCGCGGCGATCAACAAGGGCGACATGGCGGCGGGTCGCGCACTCGACCTCGCCGCCACGCCAATCGCGGTTGCGACGTCGGAGCCGCCGCGGCTGACCAGTGCGCTGTCTGGCACGGCGGTGCCGGATTTGTTTCGCGACCTCTCCCGCCGTATTCTCGCTGCAGGGCTCTGATGGACAACGAAACCCAACAAGCCCTGCTGGTCGGTGCCAGCCAAATGATCGCGAGCGGCGACATCACCTTGGTGCTGGTCGACGCCAATGGCCAGATCACCGCCCAAGAAGGCGCCCTCGCCAACCCGAACAATATGCTGAAGCAAGTCGCCGACGCCTTGCCGTTTCTGGCTGGCTTGGAAGACCAGATGGCGGCGGTTGCCAAGGGTACCGCCCCCTCGCTCTGCCTGCCCCGACTCGCCCTGGTGCAACCGGGGGAAAATGGGCCGGTCACCACCCTGCACCTGTTCGCCCGCGGCCGCGGCCGGCTTGGCATCGTGCTGCAGGACATCAGCGGCCTGGTGCATTTGGAGCGCCAAGTGCTGCAACAGCGCAACGAACTCGCATTGGCCCAGGGCGCGATGGAACGCGCAACCCGCGAGGCGATCGCCGCCAACAGTGCGAAATCCGAATTCTTGATGCGGCTCAGCCAAGAACTGCGCACGCCCTTGAACGCGATCCTCGGCTTCACCGATCTTTTGACCAGTTCCAGCACCGATCCGGTCAGCGAAGAGCAGCGCGGGTTCCTGGACGATATCGCCCACAGCGGCCGCCAAGTGCTGGCGATGGTCGATGACCTGCTCGACCTCTCACGCGTCGAATCCGGCCGCTTGCCGATCGAACGCCAGCTGATCGACCTGCAGCTGCTCGCGCGCGAGGTGGAGGAATTGATGGAGCCGAGTGCCCACGCACAAGGCATCGGCTACAGTACGGCGGTCGCAGACAGCATCCAGTTCACTGGCGACCCCCGCCTGTGCCGCCAGATCTTGATCAACCTGGTGCGCAACGCCATCAAGGCGACCCAGCCCGGTGGTGCCGTGCGGGTCAGTGCCGAACTCACCCCGGATTGGTTGGAAATCCTGGTCGAAGACACCGGGGTTGGCATGACCCAAGAGGAAGCCCGCCTGGCGCTCGCCGCCTTCGGGCCAATGCGCGTTGGCGCCGGCCTCGGCTCCGGCCTCGGCCTGCCGCTGACTGTGCGCTTTGTCGAAG
>JAAFHH010000139.1 GCA_013297545.1 Alphaproteobacteria bacterium | reverse complement strand
GCTGTTGCGCGACTGAGGCAAACGCAAAACGCCCCCCGATCAGCTGCTCGGGGGGCGCTTCGACTGAACCAGGGTGGTTTGACTAGCTGCGCTTGCCGCCGCGACGCACGGGCTTGGCTTCCGCCTTCGGGGCAGCGCGGCCGAGGCCAATCTGCTTGGCGAAGTCGGACCGCTGCTTGGCGTAATTCGGGGCGACCATCGGATAGTCGGCCGGCAGGTTCCACTTCTGGCGATAGTCTTCCGGCGACATGTTGTACATGGTGCGCAGATGCCGCTTCAGCATCTTCAGTTTCTTGCCGTCTTCGAGGCAGACGATGTAGTCCGGCATCACGGACTTACGCACCGACACCGCCGGCTTCAGCGGTTCAGACTTGGTTTCCGTGGTGGCACCGCCGACATCGCGCAGCGAGCCGAACACCGTGCTGATCACGTCAGGAATCTGATCTGCACCAACAGTGTTGTTGCCAAGATACGCAGCAACCACTTCGGTCGTCATGCGCAGCAGGTCGCCATGGGGGAGGTTCTTGTGATCTGAAGCTTCGCTCATGTCAGTCGCGCCGATGATAGAGTGGTGGGAAGTGACTGGCCCAATGATAACCACATGACTAGGCGAGTTCAAACACGAAACAACCAAATCGCCGCCTCACTTGAATTTTTATGGTCGCTAGTAATGCCCGGCTTGCACCACGTTCGGCCGAATCGGCTGTTCTCACGGCATTTCGTCCATGCCAGTCGCTGGAAATCTAGCGACCACGCGGGCGCACACTGCTAGGCTCAGGGCACTGAAACACCGGCCGGACTGACAGACTATGACCGCTCCAGCGATCGCGCTTGCCGCCGACCACGGCGGCGTCGACTTGAAATCCAGCCTGCTTGACGCGCTCACCTCCGCTGGGCACCCGGTCCTCGATCTCGGGACCGATGGGCCACAGTCGGTTGACTATCCAGTATTTGCGGATCGCGTTGCAGCTGCAATTGCCGACGGCCGTGCGCGGTTTGGGGTGCTGGTGTGCGGCAGTGGCATTGGCATCTCGATTGCGGCCAATCGGCACGCCCATATCCGCTGCGCCCTCATTCATGAAGAAACCAGCGCGCGCCTGTCGCGCCAGCACAACGACGCCAATGTCATAGCGTTCGGCGGTCGGCTGATGGGACCTGAGCTCGCGCGCGTGTGCCTGATGACGTTCCTGGCGACACCGTTTGAGGGCGGGCGCCACGCCAGGCGAGTCGAAATGCTGGGCAGAACCGGTTAAGGTCCTGACCCCGCCCCGCACCCGGAGAGTCCCCATGCCCGATATCGCCCTGCGTAGCCCCGGCTTCTTCACCCAGGATCTGGCGAGCGCTGACCCTGCCCTGTTCGGCAGCATCCGGGATGAATTGACCCGCCAGCAGGATCAGATCGAACTGATCGCATCAGAAAACATCGTCAGCCGCGCGGTGCTGGAAGCGCAGGGCTCGGTGCTGACCAACAAGTACGCCGAAGGCTATCCGGGCCGGCGCTACTATGGTGGCTGCGAATTCGTCGACGTCGCCGAACAGCTGGCGATCGAGCGGGCGTGCCAGCTGTTCGGCTGCAGCTTTGCCAATGTCCAGCCGCACTCCGGCGCGCAAGCGAATCAGGCAGTGTTCTTCGCGCTCTTGCAGCCGGGCGACACGATCATGGGCATGGATCTGGCAGCGGGTGGTCACTTGACCCACGGCTCGCCGGCCAACCAGTCGGGAAAATGGTTTAAAGTTGTCAGCTACACCGTTGATCCAACAACGATGTTGATCGATTACGACGGGGTTGAGCGCATCGCCCGCGAACAGAAGCCGAAGCTGATCATCGCTGGTGGCTCGGCCTACAGTCGGGCGATCGACTTCGCCCGCTTCCGCGCGATTGCCGATGCGATCGGCGCCTATCTGATGGTCGACATGGCGCACTATGCTGGCCTGATCGCAGGCGGTGTGTATCCGAACCCGCTGCCCCATGCCCATGTTGTCACCACCACCACCCACAAGACCCTGCGCGGGCCGCGCGGCGGCATGATCCTGTCGAACGATGCCGACCTCGGCAAAAAGTTCAATTCGGCTGTGTTCCCGGGCCTCCAGGGCGGACCGCTGATGCATGTGATCGCCGCCAAGGCGGTCGCGTTCGGAGAAGCCTTGCAGCCGAGCTTCAAGGATTACGCGGCCCAAGTCGTCGCCAATGCCCGCGCGTTGGCTGATACGCTGGTTGGCCGCGGCCTGGCGATCGTGTCCGGCGGCACCGACAGCCACTTGATGCTGGTCGATCTCAGGCCCAAGCGCCTGACCGGCAAGCTCGCCGAAGCGCAGCTCGAACACGCGGGCATCACCTGCAACAAGAACGGCATCCCGTTCGACAGCGAAAAGCCGATGATCACGTCCGGTGTCCGCCTCGGCACCCCGGCTGGCACCACCCGTGGGTTCCGCGAAGCGGAATTCCGCGAGGTTGGCCGCATGATCGGCGACGTGGTGGACGCGCTGTCCAACGATCCGGATGGCGCGCACTTGGTGCAAGCGCGGGTGCAGGGTGAGGTGAAGGCGCTGTGCGATCGTTTCCCGATCTACCGTCGTTAGCAGGAGCAGGGCATGCGCTGTCCGTTTTGCGGCCACGAAGACACCCAAGTCAAAGACAGCCGGCCGACCGACGATAACGCCGCGATCAGGCGGCGGCGCTTTTGCCCGAACTGCGGGTCACGCTTCACAACGTTCGAGCGCGTGCAGCTGCGCGAACTGACAGTGGTGAAGAAAACCGGCCGGCGCGTGCCGTTCGACCGCGACAAGCTCGCCCGCTCGATCCAGATCGCCTGCCGCAAGCGCCCGATCGAAATCGAACGGATCGAGCGGATCGTGAACGGCATCGTCCGACGCCTAGAAAGCATGGGCGAGGCCGAGGTCTCGACCGACCAGATCG
Organism: Alphaproteobacteria bacterium; assembly: GCA_013297545.1. GTDB lineage: Bacteria > Pseudomonadota > Alphaproteobacteria > Elsterales > Elsteraceae > RDXE01. Next base: position 4,604 of record JAAFHH010000139.1, on the reverse strand, counting down.
GCGCCCAGGTGATGGATGCGCTGCACAGCCTGGATCCGATCGCCTATGTCCGCTTCGCGTCGGTCTACCGGAACTTCCGGGAAGTGAAGGATTTCGAGGATTTCGTCGGCAAACTGGCGCATGACCGCGACGACGATTGAGGCTGACCGCGGCTGGATGGCAGGCGCACTGGCGCTCGCGGGCCACCAGCTGGGGGCCGTCTGGCCGAATCCGGCTGTTGGCGCGGTGGTCGTCGGTGACAACCGCCTGATCGCCCGCGGTGCGACCCAGCCTGGTGGAAGACCTCATGCGGAGCGGGTCGCACTCGATCGCGCAGGACCCGCTGCCCGCGGCGCCACCCTCTACGTCACGTTGGAGCCGTGCAGCCACCACGGCCACACCCCGCCCTGCGTCGATGCAGTGATCGCGGCCGGCATCGCCCGTGTCGTGATCGCAGCCGAAGACCCCGATCCGCGCGTCGATGGCCGCGGCATCCAGCAGCTGCGCGCGGCCGGCATCGCGGTGGAGGTTGGGGTCTGCCGCGACGAGGCCGAGGCGCTGAACGCCGGTTTCTTCAGCCGGATTCGCCGGGGCCGGCCACTCACCACCCTCAAGCTTGCGACCAGCCTGGATGGGCGGATCGCAGCACACACCGGTGTCAGCAAGTGGATCACCGGGCCGGAGGCGCTGGCCCGCGCCCACCTCGGCCGGGCCCAGCACGATGCGGTGCTGGTGGGCGCGACCACAGCCCTCACCGACGACCCGGAACTCACCTGCCGCCTGCCCGGCCTGCAGCACCGCTCGCCCGTGCGCATCGTGGCCGACGGGCGCTTGCGCCTGCCCTTGACCCACAAGCTGGTCGCAACCGCCCGCACCTGGCCGACCTGGCTGGTCACGCGCCAGGACGCACCAAGCCAGCGCTTGGCGGCATTCGAAGCAGCCGGCATGGAGATCCTGTGCGTACCGCCCGGCCGAGAGGGGGGTGTTGACCCCGACGCGGTGGTGCAGGCGCTCGCCAAACGCGGCATCACGCGCCTGATGATCGAAGGCGGCGGCCAGATCGCTGCCAGTTTTATCGCCGCCGACTTGGTCGACCGGGTCGATTGGTACCGCGCGCCGATCATCCTTGGCGGTGATGGTGCGCCAGCTGTTGCCGGCCTTGATATCGATCGACCGGATGCTGCCCCGCGTTTTGTGCGGGTCGCTATCGAAACCTTGGGCCACGACGTGCTGGAAAGCTTTCGCCGCCAGGGCTAGCGTCGCACCCCATGTTTACCGGCATCATCACTGACGTCGGCCGCGTCGTGGAGCGGCACCCCCTCGGGGCTGCGGGCGACACCCGGCTGACCATCCGCGGCACCCAGCCGCTCACGGGTGTGACCCTCGGCGCCTCGATCGCGTGCTCCGGCGTGTGCTTGACCGTGGTCGAGCACGACGCCTTCAGCTTCGCGGTCGACGTCTCCGGCGAAACGCTCAGTCGCACCACGCTCGGCACTTGGCAGCCTGGCACGCCGGTCAATCTGGAGCGCTCGCTGAAGGTGGGTGACGAGCTCGATGGTCACATCGTCTCCGGCCATGTCGACGGGCTCGGCCACGTGGTCTCGATAGCGCCCGCTGGTGGATCGAGTGTGTGGCGCTTCACGGTGCCGCAAGCACTCGCGAAGTTCATCGCCGAAAAGGGCTCGATCGCGGTTGATGGTGTCAGCCTAACCGTCAACCGGGTCGAGGGGGTGGACTTCTGGGTCAACCTGATCCCGCACACGATCCGCCACACCGCGTTTGGTGAAACCACGGTGGGTGCGGCGGTCCACCTCGAAATCGATATGCTGGCGCGCTATGTCGCTCGCTTAGTCGAGGCTGGAAGGACGCAGTAGATGCTGGAAGATCTGACCCGCGACACCCTCGCCCTGTCGTCGATCGACGAGCTGTTGGAGGATCTGCGCGCCGGCAAGCCCGTCATCCTGGCCGACGATGAGGACCGGGAGAATGAAGGCGACATCGTGCTGCCGGCCGATCTTGCGACACCGGAGCAGGTGAACTTCATGGCCCGCTTCGCGCGCGGCCTGATCTGCCTCGCCATGACCCGCACGCGGGTCGAAACCCTTGGCCTGCCGCTGATGGCGCAGAACAATGGCACCCGTCACCAGACCGCCTTCACCGTGTCGATTGAAGCGCGCGAAGGTGTCTCGACCGGGATTTCGGCGGCCGACCGCTCGCACACCATCCTAACCGCGATCAATCCAGCGAACGGCCGCGACGACATCGTCACCCCCGGTCACATCTTCCCGCTGGTCGCGCGCGATGGCGGCGTGCTGGAGCGGGCCGGCCACACGGAAGCTGCGGTTGATCTCGCCCGGCTTGCCGGCTTCACACCGGCCGGTGTGATCTGCGAGATCATGAACGATGACGGCACGATGGCGCGGCTGCCGGATCTCGTTGCGTTCTCCCAACGCCACGGCCTGCGCGTCGGCACGATTGCCGATCTGATCAAGTGGCGGCGCCGCTCGGAAAAGCTGGTGCAGCGCAAACTCACCACCTTGTTTGAATCCACCTCGGCCGGTGGCTGGCAGCTCAATGTGTATGTCAACACCATCACGTCGGTCGAGCACGTCGCCCTGGTGAAGGGCGATATCTCGGGTCCCAGCCCGGTGCTGGTGCGCATGCACGCGCTGTCCGTGCTCGATGACGTGCTGGGCGACAAGAGCACCGGGCGCGGCCGGGATTTGGAGCGTGCGATGCAACAGATCGATCGCGAAGGGCGCGGTGTTGTCGTGCTGTTGCGCGACCCACTGCCGGCCAGCATCTCCGAACGCTTGACGGCGCGGCTGGAGGGCCGGCCGTTCCAATCGGCGGAATTGCGCGACTACGGCATTGGTGCGCAAATCCTCCTCGACCTCGGCGTGCGCGAGATGACCCTGCTCAGCAATTCCAAACGCACGATCATCGGCCTCGACGGCTATGACCTCACTGTTGTCGGCCGGGCGCCGATTGTTTGAAGGACCACGTGATGGCGCACATTCTGATCCTTGAGGCCCGCTTCTACCGGGAACTGTCCGACGCGCTGGCGGCCGGGGCGATCGCCGCATTGACGGCGGCCGGGGCGACCTACGACCGGCTGGAGGTGCCGGGCTGCTTTGAACTGCCCGCCGCCCTTGAGATGGCGGCAACCGGCACCCAAACCAAACCCTACGACGGCTACCTCGCACTCGGCGTCGTGATCCGCGGGGAGACCACGCACTACGACTATGTCTGCCACGTCGCCGCCCACGGCCTGAACGACGTCGCCACCCGCCATGAGTTGGCATTGGGCTTCGGTGTGCTGACCTGCGAGAACGGCGACCAGGCCTGGGCGCGCGCTGATCCCGCACGCAAGAACAAAGGGGCGGAGGCGGCGAATGCCTGCCTGCGCATGATCGACATCAAACGTCAGTTCGGCGCCTAGCATGGCCGTCGGAAAGCCCAAATCGAGTGCGGCGGCCCAAGCCCGCCAAGCCGGCCGCCGGGCCGCGCGCATGAGTGCGGTGCAAGCGCTCTATCAGTGGGAAATGGCGAAGATGCCGGCGCGTGAGGTGGTGGCGGAATTCATCACCCATCACCTGACCCCCGACTGCGACCGATCGCTGTTCGGCACCCTGGTGACCGGCGTTGAAGCCGACCTGCCCTCGGTCGATCACATGGTCCAGGGGGCCTTGTCAGAAACCTTTGATTTCAATCGCTTGGAAGCGGTTTTGCGCCAAATCCTGCGCGCCGCGGTGTTTGAACTCGCCCACCAATCAGACCCGCCAGCCCGGGTGGTGATCAGCGAGTACGTGGCGCTGACCCTCGCCTTCTTCACACCGGTTGAATCCGGTCTGGTCAACGGCGTGCTGGACAAGCTCGCCCGCGTTGTGCGGCCGGCGGAATTCGCGTGATCGGATGAGCGAACACCTCGGCGAATTTGGCCGCATTCGCCGCTTCTTCGCCCCGCTCGCCAGTGCGGCGGGCCTGGGCTTGCGGGATGATGCCGCCGTTGTGCCGATGCCGCGCGGTCAGTCCTTGATCGTGACGACGGACGCGCTGGTCGCCGGGGTCCATTTCGTCGGCGACGAGCCGCCGGAGCTGGTGGCGCGCAAGGCCTTGCGCGTCAACCTCTCCGACCTCGCCGCGATGGGGGCGGAGCCCTTGGGCTACACCCTCGCCCTCGCCCTGCCAGAGCGGATTGACGATGCTTGGGTCGCCTCCTTCGCCTACGGGCTGATGGAAGACCAGCGCCGCTTCGGCATCGACCTGTTGGGGGGTGATTCTGTCTCCACCCCAGGACCGGTCAGCATCACGGTGACGGCGCTTGGCACGGTGGCGGGGGCAGCGCTGACCCGCAGTGGCGCTGAGGTGGGCGACGACATCTGGGTTTCCGGCACGATCGGCGATGGCGCGTTTGGCCTCGAAGTTGCCCTCGGCCGGGTGCGCTGGCCCGAAGACATGGCAAAGGCGCTGCATGAGCGCTACCTGCTGCCGATCCCGCGCATCGGCCTTGGCCGCGGGCTGATTGGCCTGGCCTCGGCAGCGATGGACGTCTCCGACGGGTTGGTGCAAGACCTTGGCCACATCGCCGCCGCCTCTGGCGTGGCCGCGCGTGTCGAGGCATC
>JAAFHH010000138.1 GCA_013297545.1 Alphaproteobacteria bacterium | reverse complement strand
TTGCCAACCGGATCGAGGGCGTCGTTGGTCAATTGGTTCGCTGCCGCTTCCGCAAACGCGAACGGGATGAACACCACGCCCACCGGCACCTCCGGATCAAGGCGGATCGCGGCCGTGATTGCACCCCGGCGCGAGGTGACTTGCGCCCGGTCGCCCGCCTGCAGGCCGAGAGTGTGGGCGAGATCCGGGTGGATCGCGACCATGGCTGCCGGCTCCAACTGGTCGAGCACGCGGGCCCGCCGCGTCATCGCCCCGGTGTGCCAATGTTCGAGCAGCCGGCCGGTCGTCAGGATCAGCGGATAGTCTGGATCCGGCGCCTCGCCCGGGGCGGTGAGGCGGGCCGGCACCAGCCGGGCGCGGCCCGACGCTGTCGGGAAGCGATCACCGAACAGAATGTCTTGGCCCGGGGTTTCGGCATCGGCCGCCGGATACGTCACCGCCCCCTCGGCCAGCAGCCGCTGCCACGGCAAGCCCGACAGCGAGGGCATGGTCGCCCGCATTTCTTCGTAGATCGCACCCGCATCCGGGTAGCACCAGGCAAGGCCTAAGCGGTTCGCCAGATCCTGAATGATCTGCCAATCGACCCGCGCCTCCCCCGGCGGTGGGCGGACCGGGCGGCCGATCTGCACTTGGCGGTTGGTGTTGGTGTAGGACCCAAGCTTTTCCGCATGCGCGCTCGCCGGCAGCACGACATCGGCCAGCATGGCGGTTTCGGTGAGGAAAATGTCCTGCACCACCAAGTGATCGAGGGTGGCAAGGGCGGTGCGCGCATGCGCCTGGTCCGGGTCGGACATCGCGGGGTTTTCGCCCAAGATGTACATGGCGCGGATCGACCGGCTGGCAGCGGCGTCGAGGATTTCCACCACCGTCAAGCCGCGTATGGGATCAAGTGCGCGGCCCCAAGCGGCTTCGAAGCGGGCTTGGTGTTCGGGTGCGTCGACTGCTGCGTAGTCCGGGTAGACCATCGGGATCAGCCCGGCATCGGAGGCCCCCTGGACATTGTTCTGCCCCCGCAACGGATGCAAGCCGGTCCCCGGCCGGCCGATCTGGCCGGTGATCAAAGCAAGTGCGATCAAGCAGCGCGCGTTGTCCGTGCCGTGGGTCGATTGCGAGATGCCCATGCCCCAGAACAAGATCGCCGCCTTGGCGGTGGCGTAGGCGCGTGCGGCCTGGCGGATCGTCTCGGCCGCGATCCCCGTCACGTCCGCCATCGCGTCCGCCGAGAAATCGCTGAGGTTGCGCGCGAATGCGTCGTAGCCATCGACGTAGGCTGCGATCGACGCCCGGTCGATCAGATCTTCGGTCACGATGGTGTGCAGCATCGCATTCAGCAGGGCGACATCCGTGCCAGGGCGGAACTGCAGGCGGTGGGTCGCGTGGTCCATCAGCGCGTGGCCGCGCGGATCGGCGACGATCAGCTTTGCCCCGCGCTTGACCGCTTGCTTCAGATACGTCGCGGCGACCGGGTGGTTTTCGGTCGGGCGCGCCCCGATCACGAAGATGCAATCGCTGTCCGCCACCGCCGTGAACGGGGCGGTAACCGCGCCGGAGCCAATGCCCTCGATTAGGGCTGCGACCGAGGAGGCGTGGCAGAGCCGGGTGCAATGGTCGACATTGTTGGTGCCAAAGCCAACGCGCACCAGCTTCTGGAACAGATAGGCTTCCTCATTGGAGGCCTTGGCCGAACCGAAGCCGGCGAGTGCTTGGCCACCGGACCCATCGCGCACGGCTTTCAGCCCAGCGGCGGCGACCGTCAGCGCTTCGTCCCAGGTCGCGGGCCGGAACGTGTCCCACGGGTTGGCGGGATCAATCCGGCAGGCGGCATCCTTCGGCGCATCGGCGCGGCGGATCATGGGTTGGGTCAAGCGATGCGGGTGGTCGATATAGTCGAACCCGAAACGACCCTTGACGCACAAGCGCTCCCCATTGGCCGGGCCGGCGCGGCCATCCACTTTCACGATCGCACCCGCATCCACGGTAACGGTGGTCTGACAGCCGACCCCGCAATAGGGGCAGAGCGTGTCGATGGTGTCCGCCGCCGCCGTCGAGCGGCCGACCAGGGTGGCTTCGCGGAGTGCGCCGGTTGGGCAAGCCTGCACACACTCGCCGCAAGCGACACAGGTCGATTGGCCAAGCATCTGGTCGAGGTCGAACACCGGCACCGTCGCCGTGCCGCGGTGCGCCATGCCGATGACGTCGTTCACCTGCACGCTGCGGCAGGCTTGCGCGCAGAGCCCGCAGGCGATGCAGGCCTCCAGCGACACGGTGATCGCACCATGGCTCTGGTCGCAGGGCGGTGCGGTCCGGGTTGGCGCGAAGCGGCTCGATTGCACGCCCAGCTGATCAGCCGTACGCCAGATCGCGGCGTCCGGATCGGGGGCATCAGCGCGTGCCGGCTGATCAGCCAGCAGCAGTTCCAGCACCAGCCGGCGGGCGGTCACCGCGCGCTCCGCATTGGTGCTGACCACCATGTTCGGCGTCGGCAGCCGGCGGCAGGAGGCGACCAGCGTGCGTTCGCCCTCGACCGCCACCATGCAGACCCGGCAATTGCCATCGGGCAGATAGCCCGGGGTCGGCTTTAAGCAGAGGTGCGGCAGATCGGTGCCCACACGCTTGGCGACCTGCCAGATCGTCTCCCCCGGTGCCGCCTGCACGGGTAGACCGTCGAGGGTGAAGGCAATCATCGACCCTCCTCGCCAAAAAACCGCAGCAGCGAGCGCACTGGGTTCGGCGCTGCCTGACCAAGGCCGCAGATCGAGGCGTCGCGCATCACCTGGTCGAGGTCGGCAACCAGGGCCGGATCGAGCGGCCCATCGGCCAGCATCGTCGCCAACATCGCCGTACCGCTGCGGCACGGCGTGCACTGGCCGCAGCTCTCCCGCTCAAAGAACTGCAGCAGGTTGCGGGCTGTGGCGCGCACCCGGTCCTGGTCCGACAGCACGACCAGCGCGTGGCTGCCAACAAACGCGCCGAGGTCTTCGAGCACCCCGAAATCAAGCGGCCGGTCCGCGTGGGCCGCCGGCAGAACGCCGCCCGATGCGCCGCCCGGCAGGAAGGCCGCGAGCTGGTGGCCAGGCGCCATGCCGCCCGCACGCGCGATCAACTCGGCCGCCGTCGAGCCGGCGGGGGCTTGGATCACGCCTGGATGTGCGACCCGGCCAGACACGCTGTAGAGCCGCGGGCCGGGGTGACCAGGCTTGCCTTGGTCGGCAAACCAGGCAGCACCGCGCTGCAGGATCGCCGGCACCCAGTAGAGGGTTTCGACATTGTGGTTGAGGGTGGGCCGGCCAAACAACCCGGCTTCAGCGATCAAGGGCGGGCGCTGGCGGGGCAGGCCGCGCTTGCCTTCGATCGATTCGATCATCGCACTCTCTTCGCCGCAGATGTAGGCACCCGCACCGCGGCGAAGTTCAATCGGCGGGCCAATGCCGGCGGCTTCGAGTTCGGCAATCGCGTGGCTCAGCACCAGGCGGATATCTGGGTATTCATCGCGCAGGTAGAGGTAGATGCGCTCCGCCCCGACGGTGCGGGCTGCGATCACGGCACCGTCCAGCACCTGGTAGGGGGCGGTTGCCAGCACGTGCCAATCCTTGAAGGTGCCGGGTTCGCCCTCATCGGCGTTGAGGGTCATGAGGCGGGGACCTGGCTGGTCGCGCACGAACGCCCACTTGCGCGCGGTCGGGAAGCCAGCACCACCCAGCCCGCGCAAGCTGGCGGCTTTCAGGGTTGCGATCACGCTGTCCGGATCATGCTCGGCGAACCCGCCGGCCTCCCGATAAGCGGTGAGGTTTGGCAGAGGCAGGGCTGCGACCGCCCGGCTGTCCCACACCACGGGGGCCTGGTGGCAGCGGCCGAGACAAGAGGCTGCCTCCACCCGCACACCCGGCGGTGCGCTGGCCGTCAGCTCCGCCAAGCGCTGCTCGGCCCCGGCCAGCATGCAGGTGACGCTGTCGCACACCCGGATGGTGGCAATCGGGGTGGGGGCATCGTCTTTTAAGAGGGTGAAGTGGTGATAGAAGCTCGCGACCTCAAACACTTCCGCCGTCGGGATGCGGTGGATCTGAGCCAGGGCCGCGAGATCAGCCGGTCGCAAGCCGCCCACCTGGTCTTGCAGCGCGTGCAGGTGTTCGATCAGCAGGTCGCGGCGCAGAGGCATGCCAGCGATCAGTGCCGCGACGCGCGCCTGAGCTGCCGGGTCGACTGTCGGTCGCCGCACCATGATCCCTCCCCCTCGGGGCTGAGCCCACCACGTTGGCCCAGGTTTGGCTAGGTCTATCCTGACGCTAGGCGCGCGCCCTCGGCTTTGTGCTAGGCTCTTTTCAATCGCTGTCAGGGAGTGTCAGACCGATGGCCGAACCAACTGCCGCCCAACCGCCGGTCACCATCAAGAAATACGCCAATCGGCGGCTCTATAACACCGCTACATCGAGCTATGTCACGCTTGAGAACTTGGCGCAGATGGTGAAAGAGGGCACGGATTTCGTCGTGTTCGACGCCAAGACCGGCGAGGATATCACTCGGCCGGTACTGACCCAGATCATCGTCGAGGAAGAAGGCAAGGGGCAAAACCTGCTCCCCATCAGCTTCTTGCGCCAGTTGATCGGGTTCTACGGCGACAGCATGCAGTGGTTGGTGCCGGGCTATCTGGAAAACGCCATGCGCAGCTTTGGTCGCAATCAAGAACAGATGCGTCGTGCGATGCAGGATGCGTTTGGCGGCATGTTCCCGTTTGCTGTGCCGTTCGAACAGATGAGCAAGCAGAACATCTCGATGATCGAACAGGCGATGAAAATCTGGGCGCCGTTCAGCCCGCCGCCACCCGGTGGGGTGGCTGCGTCCGACCCCCAAGCCGATGCGATCGCGGACTTGAAGCGCCAGGTCGATGTGCTGCAGCGCCAGCTGAACGCGCTCAACGACAAACCAAAGTGACAGAACAGAAATAAGTTTCCAGTTCGCGCGCAGGTTTCTGTAAGTCTGGCGTAATCGGCCTGGGGTATAGAGGGTGTGCTGGGGTTCACCACCACCTGCCGAGGCAGTTGGTGGCTGGTGGTGGCAACAGCGGTTCTCTCAACCAGAGTGACGCCTCATGCCGCAACGCAAATCTCGTACAGTCGATGTCGACCGCCACGTCGGTGCCAAGATCCGTCAGCACCGCGTCATGCTCGGGCTGACCCAGCAACAATTGGCCGACATGATCGGTGTCACCTACCAGCAGGCCCACAAGTATGAACGCGGCATCAACCGTGTCTCTGCGGGTCGCCTCTACGAAATCGCCCGCGTGTTTGCGATCGGGGTCGAAGCGTTCTACGACGGCATCGACGCGGCCGACCGCGCAGCCCCGGTCGGGCGCCAGCGCATGAGCCTGGAATTGGTGCGCAGCTTTGCGCGCATCAGCAATCCAAAGCACCAAGAAGCCTTGGCCCAAATGGCCCGGGCGCTGGCCGATGAGGAAGTCGTCGAATTCGTGATGGCCGAAGCGGCCGACTAAGCTGCCTCAAACGCCTGTGCCGCCGTCTGCCAGCTGAGCCCCCGTTGCTCGGCCCGGCAGGCGCGGTGTTGGGTGAGCCAGAGCGCGTCGTCGGACAGCAGGCGGATTGCGGCTGCTTCGAACTGGCGTTCATCGTCCGCGACCGTGCCGGTGACGCCATCGATCACCCGTTCTGGCACCGCCCCCAGCCGGCCGACCACGGCGGGCACGCCAGCGGCTTGCGCTTCAGCGAGTGCTAGGCAGAACGTCTCCCCTTCATCACCGCGGTAGAGCATCGCACGCGCTCCGCTGTAGCGCTCCGCCAGGGCAGCACGGTCGACCGGCGGGTGCACCTCCACGCCGGAGGCCGCTAAACCGCGCGCTTGCGTCAGCACCGCCTCAATCCGCGCGCCATGGCGATCAGCACCACCGCGATATGTCGCAGCACCCGCGTGGATGATCAGGCGGGCGGCGGGGACGGCAGTACGGATCGCTGACCAGCGCGCCAGCAACCAGTCGAGCCCGCGCAAGGGGTTGGAGGCGAACACCGCGATCGGCGCCGGCGCACTGCGCTCCGGCAGGTGCCCGAACACCGGGTCGATGCCGAGCGGGATCTCAACGCGCCCGCCCTCGGGGACCCAGCCGGGACAGGTCCCGGCGTGATGCGGGCCAGCGAACACCAAGATCGGCCGCCAGCGCCACAGCGGCCACAGATAGCGCGGCTTCAAGATGTAGCCGGCCGGATTGTGCAGCCAGAATAAGCGTCGTTTCGCAGCCGGTACGAGCCCGATCAGGTGGTGCGATCGATTGGCGATGTAGAGATCCGCGCTCTCCGGCAGGTCGCCGAGGGGCCTCCAGGCCACGCCTGCGTGATCGACCGGTGCGGCACAGCGGTTGTAGACCGCAACCTGGTGGCCGCGCGCCGCCAGCGCTTCGGCCAGCGCCACCACCGCCCCCTCCGCACCGCCGATCGCGCCGGTACTGGCACTGTGGCCATCGAACACCACGCCGTCATCAGCCAGGATGATCCGTGCCACTGGGCCTCACTTTGGCTATGGTCGCTGCCGCGGCGGCCACCATGGGGCAGCTGCTGGTGGATAGGAAAGCCTGATGCGTCCCCGCTTGTCTGCGCTGGTGGTTGCCCACAATGAAGCCGCTCAATTGGCGGACTGTCTTGCCACCCTCGGCTTTGCCGATGAGATCGTGGTGGTGCTGGATCGCACGACCGATGCGAGCCGCAGTATTGCAGAGGCGGCCGGCGCCATCGTGATCGAAGGGGCCTGGCCGATCGAAGGTCCGCGCCGGATGACCGGCATCGAGGCCTGCACCGGTGCCTGGATCGTCGAGATCGATGCGGACGAGCGGGTGCCACCCGCGCTTGCCAGCGAAATCCTCAGTTTCCTCACCACCGCCGCCCGCGGCTACGCCATCGTGCCGATTGCGAATCACGTTGGCGGGCGGCTCATTCGCTATGGCTGGGGCGCGTACAATGGGGTGGCGGCCAAGCCGATCTTGTTCGCCCGGGGCACGAAACTCTGGGGCGACCAGCCGGTGCACCCGAAGATCGTGCTGGACGGCGCACGCCAGACCCTGACCCAGCCGCTCACCCACTATGTCGACCGCGATCTGGCCGATATGATCGATCGCCTGAACCGCTACACCAGTGCCAACGCCCGCCAGATGCAGCGCTCCGGCGAGTACGGCACGCTGGGCGGTCATGTGCGGCGGATGGCGACGCGGTTCTTCAAGGCCTACGTCCAGCGCCGCGGCTACCGGGAAGGCGGGATCGGCCTGGCGCTCGGGCTGTTCGCCGCCCTTTACCCGATCCTGTCCTACCTGAAGGCGACGGTCGAACGCGATCGGCCCTGATCAGGCAATCACCGCCGCCGCCAGGGTCGCTGCCGTGCGCACCGGCGCGAAGCGAGCGTATTCTTCGGGATTGGCGACCCGGTTGATCCACACCGCCTCAATCCCGCGCGCGGTTGCGCCGGCCACATCCCAGCGATTGGCGGAATAGAAGGTGAGGCTCGTGCCAGCCCGGCGCCACGGGTCGAGCAGCGCGT
>JAAFHH010000137.1 GCA_013297545.1 Alphaproteobacteria bacterium | reverse complement strand
GACCAGGTAGTAGGCGTAGTCTGTCCGCACCTCGGCGGGCAGCGGTGCTACGAGCGTGCCCTGGCGCAGCTCCTCTTCGATGAACGAGCGGATGAACAGCGATACCCCGACGGCATTTAAAGTGGCGCTGAGTTGGAAGTGCCGGTCGCTCATCATCAAACCGCGCTGTCCGACAGCGTCGGCGTCCGGCACACCGCTCAGTGCCAGCCACTGTCGCCACATCTGATGATCGTCGACGTGGAGCAGGGTGTGGTGTTTGAGATCGGCAGCACGGTCGAGCGGGGTCTGCTTCAAGAGCTTCGGGCTGCACGCGGCGATCAGGGGTGCTTCGAGCAAACGCCGGCTCTCGACGCGGGGCCAGCCGCCCGTCCCCCACTGCACAGCAACGTCCGCACCCTCGGCCGGATCGGCGGCGCCGGAGTAGGTGTCGTTATCGTGACTGAACGAGAGCTCGATTTTCGGATGCTTGCTCCAGAAATCGGCGAGGCGCGGTGCCAACCAGCGGCTGGCGAACATTGGCAACACCGCGACGCGCACGATGGGTTTGGTTGCAGCAGGGGTGACCAATGCCAGTCCCGTTTCGATCGCGCGCAACCCTTCGCGCACGAACGGCACCAGCGTCTCGCCCGCGTCCGTGAGGGTCACACCGCGCGAGGTGCGTTCGAACAATCTGGTGCCGATCTTGGTCTCAAGGATCTGCAGATGATAGCTGATCGCACTTTGCGAAATGCTCAGCGATGCGGCCGCCTGGGTCAGGTTGCCCGTGCGCGCCACAACATCGAAAACTTGAATGGCCTTCAAAAACGCGATCTGGGCCATGACGCACTCCAAGACACCACGCTAGCGGCGGGCGTCGCCCACCGTCATCAAAAAATTCGATTGCCCCGGAAAAGAATGAATTTCAGCGCTGGCCAGGAATAGCCGTAGGGTTGCAGCAATGGGCGACCATCCCGCGTCAGCGGGGTCGAGATTGCCAAAACAAGGGGATGGAAACCGGTGACCCAGCTTCGCCGATTGATCCACGTGTGTCTCAGCCATGGCTGACGGCGCCACTTCACCCGCACTGACGCTTCGCGGCGTGTCGAAGCACTTTGGTGGCGTGCGCGCGGTCGATGACCTGTCGTTCTCGCTCGGCACCAACGAAATCCTTGGCCTGATCGGCCCCAACGGCTCTGGCAAATCGACGACGGTCAATCTGATTGCGGGCGTGTTCCCGCTGACCGCGGGCGCCATCCAGCTCGGCGGCCAGGCGATCGAAGCGATCCCGGAATACGCCCGTCCGCCGCTGGGCCTCGCGCGCACGTTCCAGACCGCCTCCCTGTTCCCAGGGTTTACCGCGCTGGAACAGATGCTGGTGGGCGGTCACGTCCAGATGCGCGAGCGGGGCATTGGTGCGTTGTTCGCCAGCCGTGCGGCGCGGGCGGAGGAAGCGGCCCGGATCCAAGATGCAACCGATCTGCTCGCCTTCGTTGGCCTTGGCGGCTGTGGCGCCACACCGATCGAAAATCTTTCATCCGCACAGCAGCGCTTGCTGATGATCGGCTCGGCACTGGCGTCGCGCCCGCGGGTGTTGCTGCTCGACGAACCGGCGGCTGGCATGGTCGCGGCCGAGCGCCGGGCACTGTGCGATCTCATCCTCGCCATCAAGGCGCGCGGGGTCTCCGTGATGGTGATCGAACATCACATGGCGCTGATCATGAAGGTCTGCGACCGGATCGTGGTGCTGAACTTCGGCCAGAAGATCGCCGAGGGGACGCCGGACGCCGTGCGCAACGATCCCAAGGTGATCGATGCCTATCTCGGGGTGTCGCACTGATGCTGGAGGTTCGCGATCTGCGCGCAGGCTACGGCACGATCGAAGTGCTGCACGGCATCTCGTTCGAGGTAAAGGCGGGCGAGTGTGTCGCGCTGATTGGCGCCAACGGCTCAGGCAAAACATCGACCCTGAAAGCAATCTGCGGGCTGTTGCCCGTGCGCGCCGGCAGCGTGACGTTCGAGGGCGAGCGCATCGACAGGCTGGCGGGCCATGTTATCGTCGAACGCGGCATCGCCATGTGTCCGGAAGGCCGCCAGGTGTTCCCGGAGATGACGGTGGTCGAGAACCTGCGCATCGGTGCCTATGCCCGCAAAGATGCCGAACAGGAGAGCGACATCGCGGCCATGCAGGATCTGTTCCCGATCCTGCGCGAACGCGCCCAGCAGGATGCCGGCAAACTCTCCGGCGGCGAGCAGGAAATGCTAGCGATTGCCCGCGCGCTGATGGCGCGCCCGAAGCTGTGCATCTTCGATGAGCCGTCGCTTGGCCTTGCGCCGAAAATCGTGGCGGAGGTCGAGGCCACCATCGCCCGCATCAAGGCGCGCGGCATCACGACCCTGCTGGTCGAGCAGAACTCGGCGATGGCGCTGCGCCTCGCCGATCGCGTGTACCTCTATGAGTCCGGTGAGATCGTGCTCACCGGCACCAGCGCAGAATTGCGCGACGATCCTGCGATCGCGAGAGCCTACCTGGGTGAATGAAAAACGACGTGGGGTCCCCCCACGCACCAACGAGGAGGAGACAAGCCATGAAGAGCTTTCGAACGCTGTCCAAACTATCGGCGCTGGCACTGGCTGCCGGCGCACTGCTCACCGCCAGCCCGGCTGCCGCGCAGCGCGAGCTGGTCATCGGTGTCACCGACGCCCTGACCGGGCCGGGTGCCGTGTTCGGGCTGCCCCAGGCGAATTCGGTGCAGATGGCCGCCCGCGAGATCAACGCCGCCGGCGGGATCCGGGTGGGCACCACCACCTACAATCTGCGGGTCATCCAGTACGACGATAAGACTAACCCGACCGAAGGCACCAACGCGGTCCGCCGGCTGCTCGACCGCGATAACGTCAAGTTCCTGCTTGGGTTCTGCTGCTCGGGTGCGACCAGCGCAGTTGCCTCCTTCATCCGCCGGGAAGACGCGGTCATGCTGGTCGGCAACGCCGCCGAGCGGGCGATCACCACGCAAGGCATCCCGAACCTGTTCCGCACTCGGCCGCCGGCCGACTACACCGGCCAAGCAGCTGGGGCTTTCGTTGCCCGCCAAGGCCCGCGCCGGATCGCGGTGATCGGCTCGCTCGAAGTTGGGCTTTACGTGCAGTATCTCGACGCGTTCGAGAAAGAATTCGCCAAGAGCGGCGGCACGATCATCACCAAGGAAGCCTTTGGGCTTCGTGATCGCGACATGACCCCGCAGCTGACCAAAATCCGCGCCCTGCAGCCGGATGCGCTCTTGGTCATCGGCTATGTTGAGCCAGCAGCCTTCGTCTACCGGCAGTCGCTTGAGCTCGGCTTGACGGTGCCGCGCTTCGGTTTCACCAGCGGCAGCGAAGAACAGTTCCTGCGCGTGGTGACGTCGGCGCAGATGGAAGGGGTGTGGGATCTGAAACCGACGGAACTCACGCTCGAGTCCGCCTCCCCGGTTGGGGTGCGCTTTGATGCGAACTACCGCGCCGCCTTCGGCTCCTCCCCGTCGCCGAGCGCGCCGTATGCCTACGACCAGGTCTATGTGCTGAAACACGCACTCGAGCGCGCTGGCACGGTGACCGACACACGGCGCATCGCTGATGCGATCCGCACAGCGACCGTCCCGCCAGAAGCGGTGATGCGCTATCTGCCGGTGGGCGGGCAGATGTTCGACGAGAATGGCCAGGCCTACACGTCCAATGGCGCTTTCCAATGGCGCAATGGCCGCTGGGTGTTCGTCGAAGATCTGCCCTCAGATCCGGTCGACTACTCGAAGTTCCTGCGCAGCTTGCGGCAATAGACGCGACACGCACGCGGCGGCATCTGTCGCCGCGTGCTGATCGGGAGCGGCACATGGTCGAAGTCCTACAGCAAATTCTCAACGGTCTAACCATCGGCGGGGTCTATGTCCTGATCGCGCTTGGGCTTACGACTGTGTTCGGAATTCTGGGCATTTCGCATTTCGCCCATGGATCGATCTCGATGTTCGGCGGCTATGTCGTGTTCTACCTGGTGACCCAGCAGGGCATGCCGCTCGCGTTTGCCTGTCTGGCGGCGATGGGGGCAGGCTTCGTGCTCGGCATCGCGGTTGAGCGGCTGGCCTATCGGCCCGTGCGGGACGCAAGCCCGATCAACGCGTTCATCGTCGCCCTTGGCCTTACGATGATTGCCGAAGGGGCCAATCTGCAGCTGTTCGGGGCCGACCAGATCGTTATTCCGACCAATCTGCAGTCCGTGTTCCGGATCGGTGCGCTCACGCTGACCGAATTGCGCTTCTACATCATCTTGCTGACTGCCGGGCTGATCCTGGCGATGACCCTCTACATCCAGCGCAGCAAAACCGGCTATGCGATCCGCGCGCTGGCGCAGAACCGCAATGCGGCGATTTTGATGGGCGTGAATGTCTCGCGCATCACCATGCTGGTGTTCGCCATGTCCTCAATGCTCGGGGTCGCGGCCGCGGTCATGATCGGCGCGCTGTTCGCGATTGCGCCGGGCGTGGGTGAGGGCCTAGCGATCAAAGGCTTTTCGGTGCTGATCCTCGGTGGTTTGGGATCGATCCCCGGCGCGATTGTCGGTGGCCTGATCCTCGGCGTGACCGAAGCGCTCGCTGCCGGCTTCCTGTCTTCTGCCTACAAGGACGTCATCGCCTTCCTGGTGATGATCATTGTGCTGCTGGTGCGCCCGCAGGGCCTGTTGGGGAAACACTCATGAAGCGCGCGCTCGTTCCGCTGGCTGTTCTGGCGTTGCTCGCACTCGCGATCGCAGCGCCGCAGTACATCACCGTGCGCTACTACGTGCAGCTGATCCTGCTCGCGATGATCTGGACCATCATGGCGCATGGCCAGAACATCATCCAGGGCATGACCGGCTATGTGTCGATCACCCAGGCTGGGCTGATGGGTGTCGGTGCGTATGCATCGACCTTGCTGAGCATCCGCCTCGGCTGGCCAGTGTGGGCGAGCATGGCGATTGCCCCCTTCATCACCGCGCTGTTTTCGGTGTTCGTCGGCTATCCGAGCCTCCGGGTCAAAGGCCACTACTTCGCGATCGTCACGCTGGCGTTCAACATGGTGATTTTCATCGTGTTGATGAACTTTACCTCCCTCACCCGCGGCGAGGCTGGGATCTTCAATATCCAGCGTCCCGAACCCTTGTTCGGGTTGGTCGATTTCGACGATCGTGTCGCCTACTACTACCTGGTGCTGACCGTCGCGGTGGTCATGACCGCGCTGACCTGGCTGCTCATGCGCTCCTCGATCGGTCGCACGTTGCGCGCGATCCGGCAGAACGAAAACCTCGCCTCGGCCTGCGGCGTGGCGGTGTGGAAGTACAAGCTGTTCGCGTTTGTCGCGAGCGCCTTCTATGCCGGGGCGGCCGGTGCCCTCTACGCCCACTACATTGGCTTCATCAATCCGGAGACGTTTGGCGTCGCCCAGTCGCTGGATGCGATCCTGGCGGTCATCCTTGGTGGTACCGGGACGCTGTTCGGGCCGGTGCTCGGCGCGTTCGCCGTAGTATTCCTGCCGGAATATCTGCGGATTGCCGAGAGCTTCCGCCTGATTGTCTACGGCCTGTTGCTGGTGGTGGCGACCATTCTGATGCCGCGCGGCGCGCTGCCGCTGCTGGGCCGGGCGTGGCATGCCGCAGCGCGGCGCCTGGGGTTCCCCAAGTGACCGCTGACGCGATCATCGCCGCCGCGCAGGATTTCGCTGACCAATACATCACCCCCCATGCCCAGGCCTGGGAAGAGCAGGGCGGTCTGCCGCGGGAGTTCTTCGCGCGCGCTGGCGCGTCCGGCTTGCTCGGGCTTGAAGTGCCGGCATCCTTTGGCGGTGCGGCGCAGAGCTTTGCCGTCAAGGCCGAGGTGTGCGAGATCCTCGCGGGCGCTGATTTCGGTGCGGCGATGGCGCTGATCAACTCGCAAAACGTCGCGAAGAAGCTGGTGACCGCGGCGCCGGAGATCGCGGGTGCTTATGTGCCAGATCTCGTGATCGGCGCGCGGGTTGGCTGCACCGCGTTGACCGAACCCCACGCGGGATCGGATTTCGCCGCTATCACCACGCGGGCTGCGGCCGCTCCTGGTGGCTGGCGCCTGACCGGCCACAAGGCCTGGATTGTTAACGCGGCGCACGCCGATACGATCGTCGTCTACGCCCAGACCAAAGCGCCCGGCGACGCGAGCGGCATCGGCGCCTTTCTGATCGACGCCCGTGCCCCTGGCTTCCAGCGCGGTACGGCTTCCGGCAGCCTCGGGCTGCAGTCCTGCGGTGCGGGCGAGTTTCAGCTGAATGATCATTTCGTGCCGGAGACCGCGGTGCTTGGCGCCCCAGGCGCTGCGTTCAAGGCGATCTTGGCGGAGATCAACGGCGCACGGCTCTACGTCGCGGCGATGTGCTGCGGGATGGTCGAAGCCGCGATCCGCATCGCGGCGGCGTGGGGCCGCAGCCGAACCGCGTTCGGTGTCCCGCTGCACGAGCACCAGAGCTGGCGCTTCGCCCTGGCGGAGGCTGCAACCGATGTCGCCGGCCTGCGCGCCCTCGTGCACGCGGCGGCGGCGCGCCTCGATCGCGGCGAGGACGTTCAACTTGCTGCCGCGCAGGCGAAAATCCTCGCCGCGCGGATTGCGCAGGCGCGCCTTCCTGCCCTGATCCACGCCATGGGCGCAGAAGGTTTGAAACCCCGCTATCCGCTTGGCCGCCACCTGATGGCGGCGCAAGCAGTGGGCCTCGTTGATGGATCAACGGAAATGCTGCTCGAACGGGTCGCGAAACTAACCATGAAGGACACCGGGTGATGGATGATATGCGGGTCTTCCAGATCCAAGACGAGTGGGGCCTGGATCACCTCACCCTCGCGCGTCGCCCGATCCCGACGCCGGGGCAGGGCGAGGTGCTGGTCCACGTGAAAGCCGCATCGCTGAACTTCCGCGACCTGGTCGTGCTCGATCGCGGCTACGGGCGCGCGACTGGCGAGCTGCCGCTGATTCCGGTCTCTGACGGGGCAGGGGATGTCGTCGCGGTTGGACCCGGTGTCACGCGGGTGGCGGTTGGCGACCGAGTGTGCCCGACCTTCTTTCAATCCTGGATCGGCGGCGACGCGCGGCCGGAAAGCTTCGCCAAGTCCTTGGGCGCGCCGCTCGATGGCGTGATGGCGGACTACCGGGTGCTGTCGGAAGAGGGCGTGGTGCGCTTACCCGCGGCACTGAGTTATGCCGAAGCCGCTACCTTGCCCTGTGCGGCGCTGACGGCGTGGAGCGCGCTCGTCACGCTCGGGCGGGTCAAGGCGGGCGACAAGGTGCTGGTCCAGGGGACCGGCGGGGTCGCGCAATTCGCCCTCGCGTTCGCCAAGATCCACGGCGCCCACGTCACGGTGATCTCCTCGTCCGACGCCAAGCTCGCCCGCATGGTCCAAGCCGGGGCAGATGCGACGATCAACTACACTGATCACCCGGATTGGGCGAAGCCCGCGCGCGATGTCGCGGCCGATCGCGGCGGCTTTGACAGAATCATCGAACTGGGCGGCGAGAAAACGCTGCCGCTCTCGTTGCGGTGCATTCGGCCGGGGGG
>JAAFHH010000136.1 GCA_013297545.1 Alphaproteobacteria bacterium | reverse complement strand
TATTGCCGCGCCCACCGCCACCGGGATTGTCCGCCACATCGGCCAACAGCACCGGCTTGCGGTGCCCGGCCAGCGCGTTTTGGGCATAGCCAACCGCCGTGTCGATCGCCGTGAGATCGGGCACGAACCGGTCCCGGATCGTCCACGCCATCCGGGCGAGGGCGCGCACGGTGGCGCGTGCCGTGTCATCGGAATGGCTGGTGACGCAGATCCGCAGGCCGTTGTGCGGGGTATCGCTGAACGCAAAGCCCGGCAGCAAGGTGACGTTGACCAGGGATCGGTGGTCGCGCATCAGCTGCTGGCCGTGGTTGACGAGGTCCGCGAACGGGCCCGTCTCAGTCAGCAAGGTGACCGTGGGCGGCACCAGTGGCAGCCGGGTGGACAGCATGCGCCACTCGCCACCCCCGAGCCGGCCGCGGATCAAGTTTGCGGCCTCGACCCCCCGCTCGCGCTGGTCGATGTGCGGGTTGGTGCGATAGCCAACCACGCAATCGACCGAGTCGATCGCGATGTCCGACAGGTTGGCGTGCAGATCGACCGTCGCAACAATCGGCGTGCGCGGGCCGGCGAACCGGCGCAGCATGCTCCACACCCAGCCATCGCCATCGGGATGGCCGGTGGTGGTCAGCGCCCCGTGGGCTGAGATGTAGATCGCATCGACCGGTGCGGTCGCCTTCAAGGCGGTCATCACCAGGTTGACCCACTCGTCCAGCGCGGACTGCTGCATTGGCCCGCCGGGCGGGGCAGCCCACAGGGCGAGCGGCACCGGTTCCCAATCGCCGCGTTGCGACATCTGGTGGATGAAGCCAACCATTTCCATCGGCATGGCCGGGTTGGGCTTGGCAGCCTCCTTGACGATGTCGATGCCCTGCAGCGCGCAGAGTGCCTCGAAGTCCCCCCGTTCGGTTGGTGGCGCGAACGCGTTCGCTTCCAGATGAATGCCCACCAGGGCGACCCGCGGCCCAGCCATGTCAAACCTCAATCAGTCCCCGCCGGTCGCACCATACGCTGGCGCCAGAGGTTGGGTCCATGACGCAGGCACCTGCCGCTGGGTCAGCCAGATCGCGCGAACTGTTCAAGCCAAACAGCCCGGGGCGCATCGCGCTGATGCAGGTTTCCCGCCCGATGGCTCGACGAGACGCTTTGGGCGAGTGCGGGACCGTGCGCCGTTGCGTAACCCTAGCCGAGGGTCGCGCTCTGTGCTCTTGCCTGATAGACTGGCGTGGCACGACAATGTCTTACTTCTGCGCGCCGACACCTGGGTTGGACACCTCAGCTTACCGGTGGTTCGCGCAGCCAACGCGCGGACCTGCAAGATGTTTCTTTCAACTCCAATAGAAAATCATCGAGACTATTTCGATTCGAAAAAAAATCTTCCGGATTTTGACCATGTTTTACTGGAAGGATTTAATGCAATTTCAGCATATAGCGATCTTCAAGATTATGAGGGTATGGCATCAGTCTACAACTTGATTTCTGAATATCTAGATCGTGTTGACCGTACCAAGATTGTGAAGGGCCTTATCTGGAATTCATTACATGGCATGCGGCCCAATCCAATAGAGCACAAACACTGGGTCGAGGAATGGCATACTCTTGAGGTGGCGGCATGGCGGAAAGCCAATCCGCCGAAACCGATCCGGCGCCGGGGAGGCACCAAGCTTCGCGTCGGCATCGTTGGCCTCGACATCATGTCACAGGATACTTCGATTTCGAATCACCTGGAGAAATTTTTTCTTTCACTTTGTCAAAATACAATTGATCTCGTTTTGTACAGTCAATTGAAAATAAAGTTACCTGTGGATTTACAAAAAAGAAACATTATTCTCAGAATAATTGGCAGACTTGATCGGTCATTTGCAGAGATTTCTGCGGACGGACTTGATTTTCTTTTGGTGATTTCGGGAATAAACATCGAATCAGGTTCAGCTACAGGTGAGGCAGATCAAGTCTGGAAGCTGTTTGCGGCGCGGCCTGCGCGATTTATTGGGTTGTTGGTCCACCCTTACCCGACTTGGGGACAAGGAATATTCGACTTTTCAGTCCTTGATCCGGTTGTGGCTCCGCCAAGTCACGATGATTTGGTGTGGGAGCGAGTTGAGCGGATCACGTGCTGCGCCGTGCTCAGCCCTCCTGTGGATGCCCCGGCCGTCTCCGCGCTGCCAGCGTTGAGCCGAGGCTACTGCACCTTTGGCTCGTTCAATCGTCCGTCTAAGATCGATTCACAGTTCGTGGAGCTTTGGCACGCTATTCTGATGCGCCTTCCCACGGCTCGATTGCTCTTAAGCCATGCTCAGTTCTCTGATGCCGTCCATCGCGAACGTATCGAAACCCTGATGCGAGACGCCGGAGTACCGCGCGATCGGGTTGACTTGAGGGATGACTTCCCAGAACGCGCAGAGTTCCTAGCGCGATATAGCCTTGTCGATGTCGCGCTCGACCCCCTTTGGTTCAACGGCGGCATGACCACGTTTGACAGCCTCTGGCAGGGCGTGCCGGTGCTGACGTGTCCCAGCCACTATTTCATTGGTCGCATGACGTTGATGATGCTGACCCAGCTCAACCTCACGGACTGGGCTGTGCCAAGTCTCGCCGCCTACGTCGACCGGGCAGTTGCCGCGGCGGAGGATCTAGAAGGCCTTGCTACGCTGCGCGCGGCCCTGCGTGACCGCATCGTTGGTTCCCGCCTCGTCGATCATGAGGCCCACGGAGCAGAACTGAGTGATCTCCTGACGCGCATCGCGAGCGGGCCTGAGCGACCCCGCTGATCCTTGCCCAAAGCTGCGTCTCACAAGGCCGCGTCGGCATGGATATTCGGGTCGATCGACACCTGCTCGAACGCTTCGTTCAGTTTGCGCGCGACAAGCGCCCATCCATGACGTTGGCCCTTGCCACTCCGCGTGGGGCGTCGCAAGGTTTCGGGATGCTTGGGGGATGTCCCGGATGACCTGGTCAATTGTCGCCCGATGGTGCGTGCGCGGCGGGGTTTCAGTGTCATGACCGCCCTGCTCGAACTCGATCAGCTTGCCACTCATCTCGACACGGCCGACGGGTTGGTGCGCGCGGTCGACGGTGTCTCCTTCACTGTCCAGCGCGGCCAGACGGTCGGCCTCGTGGGCGAAAGCGGCTGCGGCAAGAGTGTGACGGCGCTGTCGATCCTGCGCCTGGTGCCGAGCCCTCCGGCCCGCCATGCGGGCGGTGCTATCCGGTTTGAGGGGCGCGATCTGGTTGGCCTGCCGCTTGCAGAGATGCAGGCACTGCGCGGCAATCGCATCGCCATGATCTTCCAGGAACCGATGACCAGCCTGAACCCGGCCTACACGATTGGCGATCAAATCGGCGAAGTGCTGGTGCGCCACCGCGGCATGACGCGCGATCAAGCGCGGGCCGAAGTCTGTCGCCTGCTGGCGCAGGTGCGCATCCCCGCACCGGAGCTCCGCGTCGATGACTATCCGCACCGGCTCTCAGGCGGCATGCGCCAGCGCGTGATGATCGCGATGGCGCTTGCCTGTGAGCCAGATCTGTTGATCGCGGACGAGCCCACCACCGCGCTGGATGTGACGATCCAGGCGCAGATCCTGGATCTGCTAAAGCAGCTGAAGGCAGACACCGGGCTCGCCATGCTGCTGATCACCCACGATCTCGGTGTGATTGCCGATCAGGCCGATCACGTCGTCGTGATGTACGCCGGTCGGATTGTGGAGCGCGCACCGGTTGACCGGTTGTTCAGCCTGCCGCAGCACCCGTACACGGTTGGCCTGCTAGGCTCACTGCCCGACAGTGCGCGGCCGGGCACCACGCTGGCTGCAATCCAAGGCCTGGTGCCAAGCCCAACCGCCCTGCCCTCCGGCTGCCGGTTCCGCACCCGCTGCCCGTTTGTGCAGGCGGTGTGTGCCGAGCTGGAACCACCGCTGACGGAGATCGCAGAAGATCACTGGGTTGCCTGCCACCAAGTCCCGCTCGACCAGCTGCTGGAGGCGGCATGACGGCACCCCCGCTCTTGGTCGCACGGGATCTCGTCAAGCACTACCCGGTGCGCAAGGGCTGGCTGCTGCAGCGCAAGGTCGGTGCCGTGAAGGCGGTCGACGGTGTGTCGTTCGAGCTCCAGCGCGGCGAGACCCTGGCGCTGGTGGGGGAGAGCGGCTGCGGCAAGTCGACGACCGGCCGGCTGGTGCTGCGCTTGATCGAGCCGACCTCCGGCTCGATCAGCCTCGACGGCCAAGACTTGGCTGGCCTGCCCCAGGGCGAGCTGCGGCGTCTGCGCCAGCGCATGCAGATCGTCTTCCAAGACCCCTACGCCAGCTTGAACCCGCGCATGACCGTGGGGGAGACGATCGCCGAACCCCTCACCCTGCACGCCCGCGCAACCGGGCGGCGGGCGGAGCGCGTGGCCGAACTGTTGGATCTCGTCGGCTTGCGGCCCGAGCACGCACGGCGCTACCCGCACGAATTCTCGGGCGGCCAGCGCCAGCGGGTCGGCATTGCCCGCGCGCTCGCCAGTGATCCCGATCTGATTGTCGCGGACGAACCGGTGTCGGCCCTCGATCTCTCCATCCGCGCCCAGGTGGTGAACCTGCTGGCGGAGCTGCGCCAGCGCTTGGGGCTGAGCTACTTGTTCATCAGCCACGACCTCGCCGTGGTGCGCCACCTCGCCGATCGCACGGCGGTGATGTACCTCGGCCGGATCGTCGAGGTGGCACCGACGCCGCAGCTGTTCGCCGCCCCGCGCCATCCCTACACACGGGCGTTGTTGTCGGCCGTGCTGCCGCCGGAACCGGGGCGCAACCGCCCGGCCGTGGCACTCGACGGCGATGTGCCGAGTGCCCACGCCCCGCCGCCCGGCTGCGCCTTTCACCCGCGCTGCCCGCTCGCGACGGCCCGGTGTGCCGTCGAGGCGCCGGCCCTGACCGACGGGGTTGCCTGCCACCACGCTGGCGCCGTGCCTGCAGTGGCTGCGGCACTTTCGGCTGGCAATCCCCGGCTCGAGAAACTCCACCAGTTTTTCCGTACCCCTGCTCACGCTTCAGGAGACTGACGATGGCACGCTTCCGCTTGCATCTGCTTGCTGCCCTGGCTGTTGTCCCGCTGCTCGCGGCCCCCCCCGCAGCCGCACAAACCCTGCGCATCGGCCTGGCCGAAGACCCAGACGTGCTGGATCCGCACCAGGCCCGCACCTTCGTCGGCCGGATCGTGTTCCAGGGCCTGTGCGACAAGCTGATCGAATATGGCCCGGACTTGAAGCTGGTCGGCCAACTGGCGACCAGCTGGGAATGGTCCGCCGATAACACCGTGCTGACCATGCGCTTGCGCCCGAACGTCGTGTTCCACGACGGCGAGCCGATGGACGCCGAAGCCGTTAAATTCAACTTCGAACGTATGCTAACGATGCCGGAAACCCGGCGCCGGTCGGAAATCGCGCAAGTCGACCGGGCGGAGGTGGTGGATCCCTTGACCGTGCGGCTGGTGCTGAAGCAACCGTTCGCACCGCTGTTGTCTCAGCTGGCCGATCGTGCCGGCATGATGGTGAGCCCGAAGGCTGCGCGCGAGCTTGGGGCCACGCGCTTTGGGGCAGCACCGGTGTGCGCCGGCCCGTTCCGCTTCGTGGAACGCATCGCCCAAGACCGCATCGTGCTGGAACGCTTCGACCGGCACTGGGACCGCGCCAACTTCCACGTCCAGCGCGTGGTCTACCAGCCGATCCCCGATGCGACGGTGCGGCTCGCCAATCTGCAGGCAGGATCGCTCGATCTGATCGAGCGCTTGCAGCCGAACGATGTGCCGCAGGTGCGCCGGGATCGCCGGCTCGTGCTGTCAGAGGTCACCGGCTTTGGCTACCAAGGGGTCACCTTCAACATCTCGAACACGGAACGCGCCAACAACCCGCTCGGCCGCGATGCGCGGGTGCGCGAGGCGTTTGAGCTCGCGATTGACCGCGACGCGCTGAACCAGGTGGTGTTCGAAGGCATGCACCAGGTCGGCAACCAGATCGTGCCGCCGGGCAATCCGTTCTTCACCGCGGGTCTGCCGATCCCACAGCGCAATGTCGCGCGGGCGCGCCAACTGCTGCAGCAGGCCGGCGTCACCCTGCCGCTGCCGGTCGAACTGATGGTTGCCACCACGACGGACGGCCAGCGGGTCGGCGAAGTGCTGCAGGCGATGCTGGCGGAAGCGGGCTTCGCAATCACCCTGCGGTCGACCGAGTTTGCCGCAGCACTGGACCAGCAGACCCGTGGCAACTTCCAAGTGTTCCATGTCGGCTGGTCTGGCCGCGTCGATATCGACGGTACGGTGCACTTGAACACCCACTCCACCGGCGCGCTGAACGACGGCAAGTACGTCAATGCCGAGGTCGATCGCCTGCTCGATCAAGCCCGCGTGGTGGGGGATTTCGAACAGCGCAAAGCGCTCTACGACCAAGCAACCCGGATCATTCTGGCGGAACGGCCGCGCATCTACCTCTACCACTTGAAGAACCTGGTCGCGCACGCGGCGCGCCTGCAGGGCTTCACGCCGAACCCGGATGGCTTGATCCGCCTGCAGGGCGTGCGGATCGGGTCGTAGCCCGCCATGGCTGGCTACATCTTCCAACGCCTAGGCGTCGGGCTGATCACGCTGTGGGTTGTCACCATCATCGTGTTCAGCCTGGTGCAGCTGCTGCCGGGGGACGTGGCCCTTGCCATGTCCGGCGAGGAACGCGACCCGGCAGCCATGGCCTATGTGCGCGAACGCTATCACTTGGACCAGCCGGTGATCGTGCAGTACGCCTACTGGCTGGGGGATGCGCTCTCTGGCGACTTCGGCACCTCCCTGCGCACCAACCTGCCGGTTGACGCGATGATCTTGTCGAAGATCCCGGTGACCTTGCAGCTCGCGGTGTTCTCCATGCTGTGGGCGCTGGCGCTGGGCATTCCGGCCGGTATTGCCTCTGCGCTCTACAAGGATCGCTGGCCGGACCATGTGGCGAACGCGATTGGCCTCTCCGGCCTGTCGATCCCGAACTTCTGGCTCGGCATCGTGCTGATCATGCTGTTCGCGGTCGAATGGGGCGTGCTGCCACCCGGCGGCTATGTGCCGTTCACGGAAGACCCGATTGGGAACCTTGAGGCGATGCTGCTGCCAAGCTTCGTGCTGGGATCTGGCATCGCCGCGGTGATCATGCGCCACACCAGATCCGCCATGCTGGGCGCCATGAAGGCGGACTATGTGCGCACCGCCCGCGCCAAGGGCATGATCGAGCGGGTGGTGGTAGCCAAACACGCGCTGCGCAACGCGCTGATGCCGGTGGTGACCCTCGGCGCCCTCGAGTTTGGGCAGCTGTTGTCGGGTGCTGTGCTGACCGAACAAGTGTTCAACATCCCGGGCTTCGGCAAGCTGGTGGTCGACGCCGTGTTCAACCGGGACTTCCAGGTCATGCAAGGTGCCGTGCTGTTCACCGCGACCATGTACATCGCGCTCAATCTGTTGGCAGACATCGCCTACTACCTGCTTGACCCGCGGCTGAGGGGGTAGCGATGGCGATCACGATCGATGACGCGCTGCGCCCACGCACCCCAGCCTGGCGGCGC
>JAAFHH010000135.1 GCA_013297545.1 Alphaproteobacteria bacterium | reverse complement strand
GCACGAGCGGCGTTCCGGCCGGTGTCGGCAGCGCTTTGCTGTCGAGCAGCACGGTGTGATCAGGCCCGGCGGTCGCCGCTTGCCAGAACCGCTTGCGTGGAATCATCGGCGGAACAATTGGTCGAGCACACCCGGCAGGCTGGGCGCGCGCGGCGCTGGCGGTTGGGCTGCTGGTGCGGGAGCGGCAGCCGGCGGTGCGGCGGCCGGCAGCGGCTGGCCCGCGAGGGCTGCTCCGCAATAGTCCGGCAGTGGTGCAACAGCGGCTGGGGGTTGACCCAGCAACAGGTTCGCGATCCCGGTGACCGCGCCGACCGCCGCGCCACCATCGGGGGCGACCCGCGGTGCGGCTAAGGTGCCGGAGACCGTCAAGGGCGGCAGGGCGGTTGCCAGCAGCGGATTGGCACTGCGCGGCACCAGACGCGCCTCAATCCGTTCATCGTGCAGCGAGATGCGCCCGCCCTGCCCGACCACGACGGCGGGTGCTAGACCGGCCACCACCGTGCCGAGGGTGACGATGCCATCCGCTGCCGTCGTGCGCAGAACCAGGCAGCGCAGTTCCGAGATGTCTTGGCCCAGCAGACCCAGCACCTGCTGCGGCAAGCCAAGCCCGCGGATCATCGTCATCGCGACTTGGCCGCGGCCGATCACCAGGCTCGCACTGCCGTCCAAGCTCGCGGCCAGCGCCCGAACATCGTGGCCTTGGCCCGTGAGAGCGACCCGCACAGCCGCCGTCGCCGTCAGCGGGATGTCGCGCGCGAGCAGCCGACCGAGCGGACCGAGTGCCAGATCATCGCCCTGCACGCCAATCTGCAGGGCACCACCACTGGTCAGCCGACCAGTCGCCGCGACCTTGCCGCCGGCGAGGGCGGCGTTTGCGCGGCTAACCTGCAGCACACCGTTCGCCAGATCGAGCGCGAGCGCGATATCCCGCACCTCGCCACCGCCGGTGACCAGCTGGCCGAGCGTCACATTGAGCTTCGCGTCCAGTGCCATCAAGCCGGCAAGCGGCAGCGGGGTTGCTGGGATCACCCGGTCGGCCACGGGTGCCGCCGGGGCCGCAGCACCGCGCGCCGGCGCAGCAGCTGGTGCGGCGGGCGCTGGCAGGGTGATGCGATCGATCGCCAGCGTCGCACTGACCGCCGGACGTGCCGCACGGGTATCAAGCCCAAGCGCGCCAGTGACGGAGGTGCCGGCCGCGGTGAGGGCGAGCTGGTTCAGCGCCAGCACTTGGGGCGAGCCGGTGAGCCGCCCGGTTCCCGCCCAGTCGCCGAGGGCTGGCAGGCCGAAGGGAAACTGTTCGCCCTTGCGCACCGTTGCCTGGAGGGCAAGGTCGATGGCGGTGCTGATCGTGCCGGTCACGGTCACCGCGAGTTCAGCGCCCTCAGGACCGGCAAGGCTGATCACAAGCGCTTCGACCCGCGCGGTGGTGCCGCTCGCAACAATGCGTCCGCCGATTTTGGCCGGACCCAGGGTCGCAAGATCCGGCGGCACGGCGATACCGAGCGCACTGAGTGCGGCCAGGGTCGGGATGGTGATGGCCACGCGCGCGTCGCCGCTCGGCTCCGTCGCGGTCACCGTGCCGGTCGCCGCGACGTCGATGCCAGCGATCACGCCGCCCAGCTGCAGAGGTGCAGCCGTGCCCAGCTGGTCCAGGCTGGGCAGGCTGCCCTTCAGCTGCAGGGCCCGGCCAGCGACAGTGCCGGTGATCTCCAGCGGTGTCGCTTGGCCCGGCGTGATCGCGGTTGTGGCACTGGCGATGACAATCGGCACGGTCAGCTGGCTGCGCAGATCGCGGTAGGTAATCGCAACCTCAGACAGCGATAAGCGATCGAGCTGGATCGGCCGGGGCGGGCCTGCGGGGCTCGGGCTGCCGGCTTGCGCTGCTGCAGCGGGTGCTGGTGCGCGGGTGATCTGCCAATTGCCGCGGCCCTGGGCGTCGACCTCCAGCAGCACGGCGGCCCGCGCGACCGTCACCGCCTCAATGCGCGGCCGGCCGGCGACCAAGGACCAGAGGTCGAGCACGATGCCGAGCTCCCCCACCCTGGCCATTTCGCCACCGCCGGGGTTGGCAACCGAGATGTCGCGCGCGACCAGCCGCGGCGTCAGGCCAAGCTTGAGATCAAGCGGCCCGAGGGTGACCGGCCGGCCGATCGCAGCACCCAGCCGCGCTTCGATCTCGGCGCGGTGGTCGTTCGGGTCGAGGGTGGCGAGCAGGATGGCTGCGGCGGCAACCACGCCAGCAGCAATCGCGCCAACGGCGATCAACAGGTGTTTCGTGCGCATGGCCGGACCCTAGCGATGGGCGCGAAGGCTGTCACGCCTCCGCATCCGGTTGTTTCGATGGCTGCGTCAAATCGAAGGCCGGCAGCGCCATCGCAGCTGCAAACACCCCCATCAAGCGCGGGTAGGGGGCGAAATCAAAACTGCCGTAGCGCCGGGCATTCATCACCTGGGGCACCAGCATGACATCGGCGAGCG
Organism: Alphaproteobacteria bacterium; assembly: GCA_013297545.1. Classification (GTDB taxonomy): domain Bacteria; phylum Pseudomonadota; class Alphaproteobacteria; order Elsterales; family Elsteraceae; genus RDXE01. The sequence goes on along the minus strand of JAAFHH010000135.1, from coordinate 5,111 downwards.
TGACCGCGTCCCCATGGGCAAAGCGGCCGTTGGGGCCTGCCACCAGCATCGCCTCCAACGCCGTGAAACCAAGCGCGATCCAGTGATTGTACCAAGTCTCCACCGCCGCCGGCGTCTGGGCGAGCTCGGTGCCGAGGTATTGCAAGATCCGCAGATTGTCGACCGGGTGGATGTCGCAGGCGACGACGTTCATGAGCGCGCGCACCCGTGCGCGCCCGGCCGTGTCGGCGGGCAGCAATGCCGGGGTGGGATAGGCCTCTTCCAGATATTCGAGGATCGCTGGGCTCTGCGTCAGCACCAGATCGCCATCGACCAGGGTCGGCAGCAGCTGCATCGGGTTGAGTGCGCGGTAGGCGTCGGACTTCTGCTCGCCCCGGCGCAGGTGGATGAAGGTCTGCTGGTAGTCGAGGCCTTTGAGCGCCAGCGCGATCCGCACCCGAAACGCGGCTGATGAGCGAAAGTATCCATGAAGCGTGCGCATACCCAGTGCCCTCCCGTTAGACAGGCGTAGCGCGCCTTGCCCCCTGCCGCCAAGATCGGGAAAACACCGCGAGGGCACCATGGCTTTGATCGAACTCAGTTCCGACACCCGCACCAAGCCGACGGCGGCGATGCGCCAAGCGATTGCGAACGCTGATGTGGGCGACGAACAGGCGGGCGAGGACCCGACGGTCAACGCGCTGAACGAGCGGGTCGCGGATTTGCTGGGCAAGGAAGCGTCGGTGTTTTTGCCCTCCGGCACCATGTGCAACCAGATCGCGATGGCGCTGCACTGCCGGCCGGGTGATGAGCTGATCGCGCACCGCGACGCCCACGTCATCGTCTGGGAAGCCGGTGGCGCTGGACACTTGGCCGGTGCGCAGACGTGGGGCATCGATCAGCCCGATGGGATTCTCACCGTTGACCAGGTCGCCGCCGCGATCCGGCCGATCAACCGCGGTATGCCGCGCTCTAAGCTGTTGGTGATCGAGCAGACTTCCAACTCCGGCGGCGGGCGGGTGTGGGCGCTCGATCGGGTGGAAGCGGTGGCCGCCCTCGCCCACAGTCATGGCCTTGCGGTCCACATGGATGGTGCGCGGCTGATGAACGCTGTAGTGAAATCCGGCATCTCCCCTGCTCGCTTTGCCGCACCGTGCGACAGCGCGTGGATCGATTATTCCAAGGGGCTGGGAGCACCGATCGGCGCCTCGCTCGCTGGATCGAAGGACTTTATCCACGATGCCTGGCGCTTGAAGCAGCGCTTTGGCGGCGCCATGCGCCAAGCCGGCATCGTGGCCGCAGCGGCAGTCTACGCGCTTGACCACCATGTCGAGCGCCTAGCGGAAGATCACGCGAACGCGCAAATTCTGGCGCGAGGATTGGCGGAGATCCCCGGCATCACGATCGATCCGACCACCGTCGAGACCAACCTCGTCTTCTTCCATCTGCGGAAAGACGGCTGGACCGCCGATCGACTGGCGACCGAGTGCCGCGCCCAAGGTGTCGCGTTCGGGGCGTTCGATGCCAGCCGCTGCCGGATGGTGACGCACCACGATGTCAGCACCGAGGACTGCCGCAAGGCAGTGCAAGTCGTGCGCACCGTGCTGGCGGGATAGGACTGCCTACTTCTTCTTCACCGGCCGGTAGAGCCCGCGTTCGCCTGGGACGGGCTCGAACCGGTCGGTGACGCCGAGCACGGTTTCTGCCCCGCCGAGGTAGAGCGTGCCGTCCTCCGCCAGCTGATCGGCGATCCGGTCCAGCACCTTCGACTTGGTCGGTTGGTCGAAATAGATCAGCACGTTGCGGCAGAACACGATGTCGAACTGGCCGAGTGGCTTCATATCCGCCAGCAAGTTGAACTCGCTGTACTTCACCATCTCGCGGATTTCGTTACCGAGCTGCCATTTGTCGCCATCAATCTGCTTGAAGTACTTCACCAGCATCTGGATTGGCAGGCCGCGCTGGACTTCGAACTGGCTGTAGACGCCAGCCTTGGCGCGCTCGATCACTTCGATGTTGATGTCGGTGCCGACGATTTCGACGCGCCAGCCCTTCAACTTGTCCGCTTCTTCCTTGATGCACATGGCGAGCGAATAGGGCTCTTGCCCCGTCGACGCCGCCGCACACCAGATGCGGATGTGTTTTTTCGCCGCCCGGCGTTCGAGAAAGCCCGGCAGGATCAACCGGCGCAGCTGTTCGAACGGCTTGGTGTCGCGGAAGAACAGGGTCTCGTTGGTGGTCATCGCGTCGACGATCAGCCGTTCGAGGCTCGCGTCAGCCTTACCGCGCAAGCGCACCACCAAATCATCCAAGGCCTTCACGCCAACCTTGCGGGCGACCGGCATCAGCCGGCTTTCGAGTAGGTAGGATTTGTCCGGGGTCAGCACCAGTCCAGAGCGTTCGCGCACCAGCTTGGACAATAGGTCGAAGTCTTCCGGCTTCATCCCCGACCTCCCAGCGCAAAGCGTTGCAGCAGAGCCCCAAGCTCGGCGATCGGCACCACGGCGCTGCACAGACCGGCCGTGGCAACCGCCCCCGGCATGCCCCAGACCACGGAGCTTGCCTCATCTTGAGCAATCACCATGCCACCCTGGTCCACCAGGATTTCCGCGCCGCGCAAGCCGTCTTGGCCCATCCCGGTCAGGATCGCGCACAGCACCTTGCGCGCGCCATAGCCCTGCACCATCGAGCGCAGCATCGGATCGACCGCCGGGCGGCAGAAGTTTTCCGGCGGCGTCTTCGACAGGCGAATGATCTTGTCCTTACCCGGCGCACCTTCCACGGTCATGTGGAAGTCGCCCGGTGCGACATAGATCCGGCCACGCTGCACGGTTTCGCCGTCCTTGCCCTCCGCACAGGCGCGCTTAGAGACGCGCGCCAGATGCTCGGCCAGGATAGTGGTGAAGGTGGCGGGCATGTGCTGGGTGATCAGGATCGGTTGCTGCAACCGTTCCGGCCAATCGCCCAGCACCTGGAACAGCGCTTGCGGCCCACCGGTGGAGGAGCCGATCGCGATGACATCCGGCACCTCGTGCACGACTGGCCGCAAGGTGACGACGGCATTCTTGAAGGCGCGCAGCGAAGCCGGTGTCTTTTCGACCGGTGCCGGCCGGTCGTTCGGATCGGCTGCCGCCCGGCGCGATGCGATGCCCGGTGTGTCCTGGCGCGGGCTGCGGCGCGGACCGGCCAACGCCTTGATCTTGTCGATCAGCTCACGCTTGAAGCTGTCTGCATTGGTGATTTCGGAGGTTGAGGTCGGCTTCGGGATGTAGTCCTTCGCACCGGCCTGGAGGGCGCGCAGCGACACATCCGCGTTCCGGCGCGTCAAGGTCGAGGCCATGATGACGATCAGGCCCGGTTGCGCTTCCAGCAGCAGCGGCAAGGCCGTCAGCCCGTCCATCACCGGCATTTCGATGTCGAGCACGACCACATCAATCGGCTGGCGCTTCAGCGCCGACAGCGCCTGCTTGCCGTCACCAACCGAAGTCACGACCTGCAGTTCAGGATCACTCTCGAGCGCACGAGTGAACAACCCACGGATCACCGCGCTGTCATCCACCAGCATAATGCGGATCACGCCGCCCGCCGCCACGGGGGGCTGGCTCGTGCCCTCTGCCGGCATCAGATCAGGCCCACCTGAGTGAACTTGCTCTGGATGATCTCCGCATCGAACGGCTTCATGATGTATTCGTCAGCACCGGCCGACATCGCCTCTTGGATGTGCGCGAGATCGTTTTCGGTGGTGCAGAACACCACCTTCGGCTGATCCCCGCCCTCCAGCTTGCGCAGTTCGCGCAGGAACTCGATGCCGTTCATGACCGGCATGTTCCAGTCCAGCAGCACGGCGTCCGGCAGGGTCTTAAGGCAGATATCCAGCGCCTTGCGACCATCTTCGGCTTCCACAGTGTGAAAGCCCAGATCGACCAGGATCTTGCGCGCGACCATGCGCACAACGCGGCTGTCATCGACGATCAGACAGGATTTCATGCGACAGCGCGCTCCTACGTTTCAGATACAACCGGTCCAGTGGCGGGTGACGGTCGCGTTCGGGATCATACCGCGATCCCGCGCCACCGCCAGCCCGCGATCACGGTGTTTAGGCGGCTTCGACGCGGGTGAATTCCAGCAACCGGTCGACGTCCAGCACGACCAGCAGTTCCTGGTCCAAGCGGAAGATACCCTGGCTGACGTCGCGCCAGCGCTGATCGAGAGTGGCTGGATTGCGTTCAAAGTCGCCGGCCGACAGGGTCAGCACTTCGCCCACGGTGTCGACCATGAGCGAGTAGAACTCGCCCAAATGCTCGACCACCACGCTCATACCCTCGACATCGCGTGGCCGCATCTCCAACCCAAGCCGGGTGCGGACGTCGACTGCCGTCACGATCCGACCGCGCAGGTTGAGTGAGCCCGCGACTTCCGGCGGCGCCAGCGGGATGCGCGTGATGCGCTGGGGACCCAGCACATCGTGCACCAGCAGCACCGGGATGCCGAACATCTGATCCGCGATAAAGATCGAGACGAACTGGCGGCTTTCTTCCGACGCACCGGCTTTGCCGAGCGCGCGGCTCTTGCTCGCGGGGACGAGTTCGCTCACTGGGCACCTCGCATGTTGAGGGTCTCGGTCAAGGTGGCAATCAAACCGTCGCGGTCCGACTTCGCGACATAGTCCGTGAACCCGACCTGGCGGCCGCGCTCAACATCCTCGGCACCGGTGTGGCTGGTCATCGCCACCATCGGCACGTCCGCCCATTTGGCAGAGCGCCGCACCGCCTCAGCGAACTCGAAGCCGGACATGCCGGGCATTTCGATGTCGCTGACGATGGCATCGAACGCCTCGCCGGCTTCGCACAAGGTCATCGCCTCATCGGCCGACGCACAGCTCGTCACGTCGAAGCCGTTGACCGACAACAGCGGCGACAACAGGTTGCGGAAGAACGCGCTGTCGTCGACCAGCAGCACCCGGCGCTTGACGCGCGGACCGGTCAGCTTCGGGCCGCCGGTCATGAACCAGTCGCCGTAGGCTTGGGTCAGGTAGTAGCCGGTGTCGATCACATCGGTCGCCTTGCCAGCGATGATCGCCGAGCCGATGAAGCCGGGCTTCTCCGCGACCAACTCGACGGTCAGGCGATCCT
>JAAFHH010000134.1 GCA_013297545.1 Alphaproteobacteria bacterium | reverse complement strand
ACTGGCAGGCCCGCGTCGAGGCGCTCGGCTTCGAGTTCCACAGCCACCGCGGTACCCCCTATTGGGACGAGGGCGCCTACTATCACTTCACGGCCCTTGAGATCGATCTGATCGAAGCGACCGCCGGCGAGCTGCACGAGCTCTGCCTGCAGGTGGTCGACGATGTCGTGCGCCGCGGCGACTACCAGCGCCTGTGCGTGCCGCCCGCGGCCATCCCGCTGATCGAGGCGAGTTGGCAGAGCGCGGAGAACAGCCTCTACGGCCGCTTCGACTTCAGCTACCGCGGCGCGGGCACGCCGAAACTGCTGGAATACAACGCGGATACGCCCACCGCCCTGTTCGAAGCAGCCGTCGTGCAGTGGGATTGGCTGGAGTCGGAAGGCCAGCGCTTGGTCCACAGCGCCGATCAGTTCAACTCGATCCACGAACGCCTGATTGATCGATGGCGCGTGCTGGATCTGCCCACGGCAACCTTGACCTTCGCCGCCGTTGACAGTAGCCCGGAGGACTTGGGGACGATTACCTACCTCAAGGACACAGCCCTACAAGCCGGCCTCACCGCCCAAGAGATCGCGATCAGCCGCATCGGCTGGAATGACGACGCTGGCTTCGTCGATGTCTGGGACAAGCCCATCACCACCCTTTTCAAGCTCTACCCCTGGGAATGGCTGCTGGCGGAGGATTTTGGCCACCACCTCGCCCCGAAAGCGCCGCGGATGATCGAACCGGCCTGGAAGCTCTTGATCACCTCCAAAGCGATCCTGGTTGAACTCTGGCGGCGCTACCCCGAGCACCCAGCCCTGTTGCCCGCGAGCTTTGAGCGCTCGGCCATCCAAGGCCCAGCCGTCAAGAAGCCGATCTGGGGGCGGGAGGGCAGCAACATCACGCTCGAACGGCTGGGCTCCGCCCCGATCAACACCCCCGGCCCGTTCTATGACGGGCCGTTCGTCTGGCAGGCCGCTGCACCCTTGCCCGGTCTTTACGGCAACTACCCGGTGCTCGGGGCTTGGATCGTCGGAGACACGGCCTGCGGCCTTGGCGTGCGCGAAGGCACAAGCCCGATCACCGACGACACCGCCCGCTTCGTGCCGCACCTGTTCACCTGATCGGAGAGACCCATGCTGACCGCCCTTGCCAACTTCGCCCTCTACTTCGGCAGCGCCATCGGGCTCACCATTGGGTTCCTGGTGGTCTACGCGGCGCTGACCCGACACCCGGAGTTCGCACTCGTCCGCGCTGGCAATGTCGCAGCCGCGATCAGCCTCGGCGGGGCCGGCATTGGCTTTGCGCTGCCGCTCGCCAGCGTGATCTCGCACAGCGCCGGCTGGCTCGACATGGTGGTGTGGGCGGTGGTCGCGCTGATCGTGCAATCGGTGCTCTATCTCGTGCTGCGCTTGATCTGGCGGGACCTGTCGGACCAGATCGACAATGGATCCCTCGCGCACGCGATCACGCTCGCGAGCTTCGCCATCATCGTCGGCATTTTGAATGCAGCCAGCATGACCTATTGAGGGGTGATAAGAAGGATTGACGCCGCCCCCGGGGCCGCAGTATCCATCCGCCCCTGTCGCGCCGCTGGGTTCGTAGCTCAGGTGGTTAGAGCGCACGCCTGATAAGCGTGAGGTCGGAAGTTCAACTCTTCCCGGACCCACCAGCGCCGACATCCCCAGGGCCGGCGGCCCGGCCTCCAGTAACGGGACCGAGACCGCGATGACCGAAACCCTGCCGACCGACCTCACCCACGGTGATTTGCGCGCCCTGCTCAGCTACTGGCAGGGCCTGTCCAGCGATGGCGGCTTGCCGCTGTCTGAAAGCGTTGACCCGGCAGAGCTGCGCCGCTGGCTCGGCCATCTGGTCGTGATCGATGTCGAATCGGACGGCACCTTCGTCTACGCCTACTATGGCGAAGGGTTTGAAATCGCCTTCGGGCAGAATCAAATCGGCCGCTCGGTCGATGATCTGCCGGCCCCCCAGCGCCATCTGCTGCGCACCGAGTATGAGCGCGTGCGCGACGAAGCGGCCCCGGTCGCCCGGCGCTACACCGCCGACTTCGAAGGCCAAGTGCAGACGTGGGAGCGTCTGGTGCTGCCGCTGTCCGGTGATGGGGAGACGGTGGAAAAGCTGCTGGTTGCGGCCTACCGGCTCGGCTAACCGCTGCCCGCGATCTTGATCGCGGTGACGATGATATCTTTGTTGGCGGACTGCTGCTTGACGATGCCGGTCACCTCCACCTTGACCTTGAGGTCGCGGATGTGGCCGAGGCCGTTCTTAGCCGCCAGACCCTTCATCTTCTCATAGAGCGCGGACAGGGTTTTCGCCTTCTCCGCGAAGGCCTGCACCTTTTCCTTGGTGCCGCCGCAGTTCAGCATCATTTCGACAATGTTCGCGCCGTCAGAGCCGATACGCTCGCGCATATCGTCCACTTCGCCTTCGATGGTGCGGACTTGCTCCACCAATCGCTCCTAGGACTTCGCTGCAACGTGGGCACAGGTCGATTGGTTCGGCTGGAGCATCGGCGGCGAAACCATCTGAAAACGCAAAACTCTGCCCCGCGGTATTAACCCAGTTTCCAGGCTTTGGCGACCCTCTCTGTCACGGGTTGGTCAATGATCTTGCTTTGTTCTTATTGGCGCGCCATGCTCGGGCATGAGCGAGGCGCTGCCACCCCTCCCGCCGATCAAAGGCCGGGGGACACGAACCAATCAGGCGAGCCGGTTTGACCGCCACCACGCCGAGGCGATCGATGATGGTTGGGCCGCGGAGGACGATCTGCCGCCGCTCACAACGTCGGTGACGCCGGACGCCAGCCGCACGGTGATCACCCGCAACGACAGCCCCGATGTCCCGTTTGATCGCTCGCTCAACCCCTACCGCGGCTGCGAGCATGGCTGCGTTTACTGTTTCGCCCGGCCGACCCACGCCTACCTCGGCCTCTCGCCCGGGCTCGACTTCGAGACCAAGCTGACGGCGAAGCGCGATGCCGCCCGGCTGCTGGATCAGGAACTGCGCAAGCCCGGCTATGTTTGCCGTACGCTGGCGCTTGGCACCAACACCGATCCCTACCAGCCGATTGAGCGCACCGAACGCATCACCCGCGGCGTGCTGGAGGTTTTGGCGGCGCATCGCCACCCGGTCTCAATTGTCACCAAGGGCGGCTTGATCGAACGCGACATCGACATCTTGGCGCCGATGGCGCGTGAGCGATTGGCATCCGTCATGCTGTCGGTCACCACACTCGATCCAACGCTGGCCCGCACCTTGGAGCCGCGTGCCGCCTCCCCGGCGCGGCGGCTGAAGGCGATTGCGGCGTTGGCGCAGGCCGGCATTCCCGTGGGCGTGCTGGCGGCCCCGATGATCCCAGCGATCAACGACCATGACCTGGAAAAGATCCTGGAAGCCGCGCACGCCGCCGGTGCCAGCTCTGCCAGCATGCTGCTGCTGCGCATGCCGCTGGAGATCAAGGATCTGATGGATGATTGGCTGGATGCGCATGCACCCAACGCCAAGGCGCGTGTGCTGTCGCTGATCCGCCAGACCCGTGGCGGGCGCTTGAATGACCCGGACTTCGGCAGCCGGTTTCGCGGCACCGGTGCCTATGCGGATCAGCTGCAGCAGCGCTTCCAACTCGCCTGCAAGCGCCTCGGCCTCACGCGTCGGGGCTGGGATCAAGACACCAGCTTGTTCCGCCCACCGCCGCGCCCGGGCGACCAGATGGCGCTGTTCTAGCTGGTCAGACGGCGATGGCGGCCTATGTCCTGCGCTATGAGCGCCCCAACACTCGTGTGGTTTCGCCAAGATCTGCGCCTGGCCGACAATCCTGCTGTGGCGGCGGCAGCGTCCCTCGGGCCGGTGCTGCCGGTCTATGTGCTGGATGAAACCGGTGAGCAGCGACCGCTCGGCGGGGCGGCGAAGTGGTGGCTGCATCAGTCACTCACCGCTCTTGCAGGCGAGCTCGCTGACCACGGCCTGCCGCTGATCCTCGCGCGCGGGGCGGCGGAGCATGTGATCCCCGATCTGGTTGCTGCGGCTGGTGCTGGCAGCGTCATGTGGAACCGGGTCTATGAGCCAGGGCCGATGGTGCGCGATGCGCGGCTGAAGGCGGCACTGCGGGCACGCGGCATTCCGGTCACCAGCCACAACGGCTCCCTGCTGTTCGAAGCGGGCCACCACCGGACCGGTGGCGGCGGGTTGTTCCAAGTGTTCACGCCGTTCTGGCGGGCGCTGAGTGCAGGTGCGCCGCCACGCCCCCTCGTGCCAGTCCCAGCGCTCAGCGCACCGGCGGTGGTGCCGCGGTCGGAGGATCTGGCGGCCTGGCGTTTGCGCCCAACCACGCCCGATTGGGCCGGTGGCCTGCGTGCGACTTGGACGCCGGGTAGTGCGGCCGCGACCGCGCGGTTGGATGCGTTCCTCGATGGACCGGTGACCGGCTACGCCGCCGCGCGCGACCAGCCGGGGATTCCCGGCACCTCGCGCTTGTCACCGCACCTGCACCTGGGCGAGCTCTCGCCCACGCAGGTCTGGCACCGTGCGCGCACGATTGCTGCTGCCCATCCGGAGCGCGCCAGTGGTATCGAAGCGTTCTTGCGCGAACTCGGCTGGCGAGAATTCTCCATGAACCTGCTGGCGGCCCGGCCATCCCTGCCGACGACGGCGCTGAAGGCGGATTTCGATCGGTTTCCCTGGCGTGATGACCCGGCAGATCTAACCGCCTGGCAGCGCGGGCAGACGGGTTATCCGATCGTGGATGCTGGCATGCGCGAACTCTGGCAGACCGGCTGGATGCACAACCGCGTGCGCATGATCGTCGGCAGTTTCCTGGTGAAACACCTGCTGGCCGATTGGCGGCTTGGCGAGGCGTGGTTCTGGGATACGCTCGTCGACGCCGACCTCGCCAACAACGTCGCGTCCTGGCAATGGGTCGCGGGCTGCGGTGCTGATGCCCAGCCGTACTTCCGGATCTTCAATCCCATGCTGCAGGGTGCCAAGTTCGATCCCCAGGGTGCCTATGTCCGCCGCTATGTGCCCGAACTGGCACGCCTGCCCGATGCGCTGCTGCACACGCCGTGGATGGCGCCACCGCTGGTGCTGGCGGACGCTGGCGTGAGGCTGGGCGTCACATATCCAAAGCCGATCGTCGATCACGCCGCCGCGCGCGCCCGCGCACTCGCAGCACTGCAGACCCTGAAGGTGGCGGCATGACCCGCACCGCGATCATCGGTGCAGGCATCGCCGGCTGGGGCGTGGCCTACGCGCTCAGAGATCAGGACTTCACGATCCATGAGGCGCTACCGCGCGCTGGCGGCCACGCCAACACGGCGCGCGTGGGCAATACGCCGGTCGACACCGGCTTCATCGTCTACAATGAACCGAACTATCCAAACCTGGTGGCCCTGTTCGCGGCCCTCGGCGTTGAGACGATGGCGAGCGATATGTCGTTTGCCGCCTCGCTCGGCGACGGCGCTCTCGAATACAGCGGCCATGATCTGGCTGGCCTGTTTGCCCAGAAGCGCAATCTGCTGCGGCCGCGGTTTTGGGCGATGCTGCGCGATGTCGGCCGGTTCCACCGGCTTGGGCGTGACCTGCTGGCGCAGCCGGTTGACCCAGACCTGACGATGGCGGCGTTCCTAGACCGGCACCGGTTCTCGCACGCCTTCCTTCACGATCACCTGATCCCGATGGCCGCCGCGATCTGGTCCGCACCGCCAGCAACCGCGCTGGAATACCCGGCGCACAGCTTCTGCCAGTTCTTTTCCAACCACGGCCTGTTGTCGCTGACCGACCGGCCGAACTGGCGCACGGTCGCCGGTGGCAGCGAGCGCTACGTTCAAGCGATGGTGCGGTTGGTCGGTGATCGCCTGCAGATCGCGGCCCCCGTCGCACGGGTGGAACGCGATGGCGCAGGCGTTCTAGTGACGGCGCGCGGCGAGACCAAGCGGTTCGACCGAGTGGTGTTCGCCTGCCACCTCGATGTCGCCCGTGCCCTGCTGGCGGACGCTGACGGCGCCGAGGCAGCCGCGCTCGGCGGCTTCCAAACCCAACCCAATGAGGCCTGGTTGCACAGCGATCCGGCACTGATGCCGAAGCGCCGGAAAGTCTGGTCAAGCTGGAACTACCTGCAAGCGGGATCGGGACCGGTGACGGTCAGCTACTGGATGAACCGCCTGCAGGGGCTAGACCCCACCCGCGACGTGTTCGTGACCCTGAACCCCGCGGTACCGCCGCGTGCGGACTTAACGCACGGCCGCTACAGCTACCGCCATCCGCAGTTCGATATCGCCTGCTTGCGAGGGCAGGGGCTGATCGAGCGCCTGCAAGGCCATCGCTCGGCCTGGTACGCGGGTGCGCAGTTGGGTCACGGGTTCCACGAGGATGGGTTGGTGTCGGGTCTGCGTGTCGGTTTGGCGCTTGGCGGTGGTGTGCCCTGGCACAGCGGCTTAACGCCGGCGGGTGGGGTGGGGGGTGCACGCGTTGCCGCCCTCTAGCGCCACGCCCCACGCACTGCTCCCAGGCACGGTCGTCCATCGCCGCCTCTGGCTGCTGAACCACCGGCTGGAATACCGGGTGTTCAGCGTGCTGCTCGACCTTGATCGCTTGGACGAGCTCGACCAGTCCTGTCGGCTGTTCTCGCGCAATCGCTTCAATCTCTTGAGCTTCCATGACCGGGACCACGGGCCGCGCGATGGCACGCCGGTGGCGGACTGGGTGCGCCGGGAGCTGGCGGCAGCCAACCTGCCGCGGCCGGATCGGATTGAGCTTGTCTGCTTTCCCCGCGTGCTGGGTCAGGTGTTCAACCCGATTTCGGTGCACTTCTGCTGGCGCGCCGGCGCGCTGATCGCGATCCTTTACGAAGTGCGCAATACCTTCGGGGATCTGCACGGCTATCTGGTGCCGATCGCGGCGGACCGGCCGATGCACAGCCACGGCTGCGCGAAGGAATTCTACGTCTCGCCGTTTCTGCCGATCGCGGGGCGCTATCAGTTCCGCGTCTCCGCACCCGATGACGACTATCGCCTGACCATCCGCCACGAGCTGCAGGGCCGGGGCGCTTTGGTCGCGACCCACGTGGCGACGCGCCGGGCGATGACCGACGCTGCGATCTTTGCGACCGTTTGCCGCCATCCGCTGCTGGCAGCGAAGGTGCTAACCGGTATTCACTGGGAAGCCTTAAAGCTTTGGCTGAAGGGCGCGCCGTTCCACCACCGTCCATCCCCCCCCACCGCCCTTGTCACTGTGGTACCGCCCTCATGACCGAAGCCGCGCTTGTGCCTGAGACTGTGCTGGAAACCGATGGTGTGCCCCTGATGCTGCGACCGGTGCTGCGCCGTCTGGCGCGCTTGCCGGTCGGTGCGCTGACGGTCGACCTGCCGGGTGGCGGCTATGTCCGCGTGCGCGGCAGCCAGCGGGGGCCGGAGGCGAGTTTGCGGCTGGTGCGCCTGCGCGCGGCCAGGCGCTTCTTGCTCGGCGGGGCCCTTGGCTTTGGCGAGGCGTTTGTCGATGGCGATTGGGATACGCCGGACTTGACCCAGCTGCTCAGCTACTTCCTGGCGAACCAGCGCGAGGTGTCGTTCGAGCCGCCGGCAGGCTTAGGCTGGTTGCCACGCCTTGCG
>JAAFHH010000133.1 GCA_013297545.1 Alphaproteobacteria bacterium | reverse complement strand
CGGGCGATGTCGGTTTGGATCACGGTGTTGTTGGTCGCAATCTCGCCGGCAACGCGGCCCATATCCGCGGTTGAGGCAGCGAAATTCTCGACCGCGGTGCGCTGAGCGTTCACCGCAGCCGAATAGGCCGCAACCGCGCCGCGCAGGCGGGTGACGGCAGCAGTCAGTTGACCGGCACGCAGCTTGGCTGCGGTGTGGCTGGCGGTCGGGCGCACCCGGTCCAGCGGGAATTGCAGCACCGTGGCCGACGGCGGGGCGGGTGGCACCACAACGGCCTCAAGCGGCGGTTGCAGGCGGTCTTCCAGCACGGTCGCTGAGGCGATGTCAGTCGGTTGCGGGCGCGTGGTGGTGGTACGGGTGGGCGAAGCAAGCATCGGAGGATCCCCTCGGTACCGGGTGTGACCCCGGGATACGGAAAGGACGCGACCGTCGTTGCATAACCAAACTGGGCCAGGGGCACGTACGTAGGCGTCTTCATCCCAAGATGTGAATATGACAGTCTGGTTGCAAGTGTAATCTTGCCAAGTGCTCGATGCAGCGATCGAAGGCGCCCATGCAGGCGACGCGGTGATCAGAGTCACAGGGCCAAAGACCGCACAAACCAAGCGCCTGACGGCCATCACCGGGTCTTCGATGGGGTCTATCGGTGACATCTATCTTCTGCAGCTGCAGACATTTTCGTGACAGAACCGCGAATGAGGGCTGCGAATCAGGCAAAACTCGCCGATCGCTTACACAACACCGTCTTCGCGCAGCACCGCGAACAGCAGGTGGTCTTCCCACACACCGTTGATCTTGAGGTAGCGGCGCGCCAAGCCCTCCTCCCGGAACCCGACTGCGCGCAGCAACCCGGCCGAGGCGCGGTTGCGTGGTAGGCAGGCGGCTTCGATGCGGTGCAGGCCGAGATCGGCGAACGCCCAGCCGAGCCCCGCTCGCAAGGCCTCGCGCATGTAGCCCTGGCGGCTGTGGGCGTGGCCGACCCAGTAGCCGACCGCGGCGGTGAGCGCCACGCCGCGGCGGACATTGCTGAAGGTGAGCGCACCGATCAGCGCGCGGTCCATCCGGCGCACCAGATGAAAGGCATAGCCGTCATCCATCCGCCAGTCTTCCGCCGCGCGCTTGAGCCGCCGGCGATAGCAGGTGCGGGTCAGTGCATCGTCCGGCCAGGTCGGTTCCCACGGTTCGAGAAAGCCCCGGGAGCGGCCGCGCAGTTCCGCCCAATCGCGGTAGTCGCCGCGCTGGGGCGGGCGCAGCACCAAGCGGGGTGCTGGGATCACCAGGTCGGGCAGCGGCTCGGCGAACAGCACCACCACGGGTGAGTGCCCTAGCCGAGAGCTGCGGCGACGCGCGCCATCGGGTCGACAGAGCCGAGTGGCCCGAGGGTGGCCACCGTCGGCACGCCGCCGCGCACGGTGCGGGCGATGCGCAGCACGTCGTCGACACTCACCGCATCCAACCGCTCCAGCACTTCGGCCAGCGGGATCGTGCGCCGAAAGGATAGGAGCTGCTGGGCCACCGTCTCCGCCCGGTTGGAGGTGCCTTCGCGCCCCATCAGCGTGCCGGCGCGCAGCTGGGCTTTGGCGCGCTTGACCTCCACGGCCTCCAACGTCTCGCCAAGCGCGTTCACTTCCGCGCAGGTGACATCGAGCACGGTGTCCAAATCCTTCGGATCGGTGCCGACATAAATGCCAAGCGTGCCGCCATCGCGGTAGGACGCGCCGAAGGAGTAGATCGCGTAGGCAAGCCCGCGCTTCTCGCGCACTTCTTGGAACAGGCGCGACGACATCCCGCCACCGAGCACGGTCGAGTAGACCGACCAGGCGTAGTAATCCGGATCGGTGATCGCACTGGCGGGAAAGCCGATCACGGCGTGGATCTGTTCCAACTCCCGTTCATCATGGCACGCCCCGCCGCGATAGTGCGCCGGGCCATCGGTCGCCCCTTGGCGCTGGGGCAAGTCGCGGAATTGGCTTTCAACCTCGGCGACGAAGCGGGCGTGATCGACCCGGCCGGCCGCCACTGCGACCATCTGGGTTGGCCCGTAGTGCTGGCCCAGATAATCATACAAGTCCTGCCGGCCGAGGCGGGCGACCACCTCCGGATCACCCAACACCGGCTTGCCGAGCGCTTGATCCGGGAAGGCCGCCACTTGGAACTGGTCGAAGATAATGTCATCGGGCGTGTCTTCGGCCTGACCGATTTCTTGCAACACGACGTGGCGTTCGCGTTCCAACTCGTCGGGATCAAAGACGGAGTGCTGCAGAATGTCCGCCACGATGTCGAGCGCAAGGGGCGCGTCTTCGGCCAGCACCTTGGCGTAGTACGCCGTCTGCTCGCGGCCGGTGTAGGCGTTTAAATGCCCGCCGACATCCTCAATCGCCTCTGCAATCGCCCGAGCCGAGCGCCGCGTGGTGCCCTTAAACGCCATGTGTTCGAGCAAGTGCGCGATGCCATCAGCCCCCGCTGGTTCATCGCGCGTGCCGACCCCAACCCAGACACCGACAGACGCGGTGTCGACATGCTCCATCCGGTCAGTCGCAACGACCAGGCCGGAGGGCAAGGTGGTGACAGTGACGGTCATGGCCGCAGCCGATCACGCATGAACGCCTGCACAGCAGCAACTGAGTTCGGCAGCACAGTCATCCGTTCTTCTGCGGTCATCAGGCCGCTCAAATGGGGGGGCAGCGGGGCGGGGCTGCCGACGGCGTCGCGCACCGCATCGACGAACTTCGCTGGATGCGCGCACGCCAAGCTGATCATCGGCACACGCCGATCCCCGCGCAGCGCTGCTGCGGCCGCCACACCGACCGCACTGTGCGGATCGAGCAAGTAGCCGCACTCCGCCTGAGTGCGGGCGATGGTGGCGAGGGTCGCCTGGTCATCGACGCGGGCGGCGGCGAACAGCTGTTTGGCCGTGGCGAGTTGGTCAGCCGGCAGCTGCATGGTGCCCGTCTCCCGGAACGCCAGCATGCGGCGTGCGAGATCCTGGCCGTCGCGGCCCGCGAGATCGAACAAGTAGCGTTCCAGGTTGGACGACACCTGAATATCCATCGACGGCGACAGGCTTGGTTCCACCGTGCCGATCGCCATGGTGCCGCTGGTGAAGGTGCGGGTCAGGATGTCGTTGCGGTTGGAGCCGATGACGAAGCGGCCAATCGGCAAACCCATGCCGCGCGCGACATAACCGGCGTAGACATTGCCGAAATTACCGGTGGGCACGGCAAAGTCGATCGTGCGATCGGGGGCGCCGAGTGCCACGGCGGATGTCGCGTAGTAGACCACCTGCGCCATGATTCGCGCCCAGTTGATCGAATTGACCGCACCGAGCGAGACCGCATCGCGAAACGGCAGATCACCAAAGCACGCCTTCACAATGTCTTGGCAATCGTCGAACGTGCCTTCAACCGCGATCGCGTGCACGTTGGCAGCGTTGACCGTGGTCATCTGCCGGCGCTGGACGTCGGACACCCGGCCGTGCGGGAACAGGATGAAGATGTCGACCGCACTGCGATCCCGGCACGCCTCGATCGCAGCCGACCCAGTGTCGCCAGACGTCGCCCCCAGCACCGCCATGCGCTGACCGCGCGCGGCCAAGACGTGGTCGAACAGGCGGCCGAGCACTTGCAGCGCGTAGTCCTTGAACGCGATCGTCGGGCCGTGGAACAGCTCCAGCACCCAATCGTTCGCCCCGAGCTGCACGAGGGGCGCGACCGCCGGGTGGCGAAAACCGCGGTAGGCATCGTGCAGCAGGTGCGCGAGATCCGCCTCTGCGATCGCATCGCCAACAAACGGGCGGATCACGCGCAGTGCCGCTTCGGCGTAGCTCAAGCCCGCCAGTGCCCGCCACTCAGCCGGCGAGAAGCGCGGCAGCTCAGCTGGCACATAAAGGCCGCCATCGCGGGCGAGCCCGGTCAGCAGCACATCGGCAAAACCAAGATCAGGCGCGTGGCCGCGCGTGGAGATGTAGCGCACCGTTAAGCGTCTTTCGCAGAAAGGTACCGCCGCTCCAGGTGGCGGCGGTAGGCGGTCACGTCGAGTGGCCGGCCGGTTGCCTTGGTCAAGATCTCGTCGGCCGACAGGCTGCTGGCCAAGCTGTGCACGTTCGCCTTCAGCCAAGCGACGATCGGCTGGAAGTCACCCGCCTCCACCTTGGCATCGAGATCGGGCATCACTTGATCGAGGGACACCCGGAGCTGCGCTGCCGTCATCGCGCCCATGGTGTAGGTCGGGAAGTACCCGAACGCGCCGGACGGCCAGTGGATATCCTGCAAGCAGCCATCATGGTGGTTGGGCGGTGTCACACCAAGCAGGGCGCGCATCCCCTCGTCCCACGCGCCCGGCAGATCGGCAATCTCAAGATCACCTGCGATCATCGCCTGTTCGAGTTCGGTGCGCAGCAGCACGTGGGCAGGGTAGGTGCACTCATCCGCATCGACGCGGATGAAACCGCGGGTGACGCGGGTGCCAAGCGCGAGCAGGTTTTCCGGCGTCCATTCCGGTCCATCAACCCCGAAGGCGGCGCGGATCTTCGGCGCCGCAAAGCGCTGGAACGCGAGGCTGCGCGAGATCTGCATCTCAACGAACAGGCTTTGGCTTTCGTGCAGGCTCATGCCGCGCGCGGAGCCAACTGGTTGCTGGCGCCACTCCGGCGGCAGCCCCGCCTCATAGAGCGCGTGCCCCGTCTCGTGCAGCGTGCCCATCAAGGCCCGGGCGAAATCCGTCTCGAAATAGCGCGTGGTCAGGCGCTGATCATCGGGCGTGCCGCCACAAAACGGATGGGCGGAGATGTCGAGCCGCCCACGGCTGAAATCGAAGCCGAGGGCCTGCATCATGCTCTGGCCGAGTGCGCGCTGCGCCTCGATCGGGAACGGACCGGTTGGCTGCAGGGGAGCCGGGCGGCGGGCTTGGGCCTCTAGCGCACCGGCGATCAAGCCCGGTAGGAAGGTCTTCAGCTCGTCGAACAACCCCTTGACGCGCGCGCTCGATCCACCGGGCTCGTACTGGTCGAGCAGCGCGTCGTAGGGCGAACAGCCGAACGCGGCCGCCTTGACGCGCGCGACCTCCCGGGTCAGGCGCAGCACCTCTTCCAAGAGCGGCTGTAGGCCCTTGAAGTCGTTTTCCTTGCGCGCGATGCGCCAGCGATGTTCGGACGCGGAGGCTGCTTTCGACAGCGCTTCAACGAGGTCCGCCGGCACCGCGGTCGCGTGCAACCAGAGCCGGCGCATACCCGCCAGGTTCGCCTGCTGCCAGGCGTCCAAGGGCTTGGGATCGACGCGGTCAAACCACTCCCCCATGTCGGGCGCAGTCAGGCGTTCGTGGATGGTGATCGCAAGGGCAGCATCCACCTCCGCGCGGGCAGCCGCACTGCCGGGCTGCATCATGGCAGCGCCATCCCAGGACAGAATAGCACCGGCGTCGTTCAACAAGCCGATGCGGCGGAAACGGTCAGACAGGGTTTGATAGGCAGTCATGCAGCGTCTCGTACCCGGCGGCGCAGCCACAGTCCATAGATGACCACGAGAGTGAGGCCAAATGCATACCAAGTCAGCGCGTATTGCAGATGATTGTTCGGCAGATCAATCCGGCTTTGGCCGCCGATCGGCAGGCCGCCCGGCTGCGGTGTCGCGTCGGCCTCGATCACAAACGGGCGCACGCGTGGCAGACCGCTCGCTGCGGCGAGGGCCGGCACATCAAGGTAGAACCAGATGTTCTCAGTCGGCTGGTTTTCCGGCTGCATCCAGCCGCGCTCCACGCCGAGGCGGGCGAGGCCGGTCACTGTCACCTCGCCGGCGACATGGCTTTGCGGGCGCTGGGCCGGATCGCGCCGGCTGTTCGGGACCCAACCGCGGTCGACCAGCACGGCACTGCCGTCGGCCAATAGCAGGGGCGTGATCACGTGCAGGCCCGGCTGATCGCGGTGTGCGCGGCCGGTCAGATAAAGCTCGCGGGTGTGATCAAACCGGCCGGTCGCCGTGGTGCGCAGATAGCCATCGCTGACCGTGATCGCGGCCGGCAAGGCGACCGGGGCCGCGGCCACTGCTGCCGTGCGCTGGGTGATCAGCTCAGACTTCCAATCCCGCCGGTGCAGCTGCCAGGTGCCGAGTGCCGCCGTCAGCACGACACCGGCAAGCGTGATCAGCGCCGGCCCAAGCAAGAACCGCCGGGAAGCCCCGGCGGTTTTGCGGCCTATGGTGCGGTCAGCACTCAGCGGTTAATGCCCCGCGAAGTGTTCACCGGCACCCCACCAGTAGATCGAGATGAACAAGAACAACCACACGACGTCGACGAAGTGCCAGTACCAAGCCGCGCACTCAAAGCCGATGTGCTTTTCTGGCGTGAACTCATCCGCGCGGGCGCGGAAGTAGCACACCGCCAGGAAGATCGTGCCGACGATGACGTGGAAGCCATGGAAGCCGGTCGCCAAGAAGAAGGTGGAGGGATAGATGCCATCCCGGAAGCCGAAGGCGGCGTGGCTGTATTCGTAGGCCTGCAGCGCGGTGAAGATGACGCCGAGCAGCACAGTCAAGCCAAGCCCATTGACCAAGCCCTTGCGATCATTCTCCAGCAGGGAATGGTGCGCCCAGGTGACGGTGCAGCCGGACAGCAGCAGGATCAAGGTGCCGAGGAACGGCAGGTGGAAAGGGTCGAAGGTGAGGATACCCTTCGGCGGCCACACGCCACCCGTTGCCGGCTGCGGCATCAAGGCGGAATGGAAGTAGCCCCAGAAAAACGCGACGAAGAACATCACTTCCGAGGCGATGAACAGCGCCATGCCATAGCGCAGCCCAATCGCGACGATCGGGTTGTGATGGCCAACCTTGCCTTCGCGCACCACATCGCGCCACCAGCCGAACATGCAGGCGAGCACGGCGAGGAAGCCGATCACCAGCAGCCAGGCACCCATCTTCTGCATCATCAAGATGGCGCCGACCGCGAGCGTGCCCGCGGCGAACGCGGCGAACAGCGGCCAGGGGCTTGGGTCTACCAGGTGGTAGGGGTGCTTTTGGGCGTGGCCCGCATCGGTCGCCATAGCTCGGGTCTCCTCGAATGGGTGCCGGATCAGCCCGGCGGCAGCCGGGTGTCCCCGGCGGCTGCAGTCGGTGTCTTGGCGCGGAAGAAGGTGTAGGACAGAGTGATGGTGTGGACATCGTCAAGATTGCGATCGTTGACGATGTCCGGGTCGACAAAGAACGAGACCGGCATCGCCAGCTGCTCGCCCGGCGCCAGGGTCTGTTCGGTAAAGCAGAAGCAGGCGAGCTTGTTGAAGTAGATCGCCGCCTTGTGCGGGGTGACGTTGTAGGTCGCTGTGCCGACGATCGGGAAGCTGCCCTGGTTTTGGGCGAGGTAGCTCATCAAGCCGTTCTCCCCCACCTGCAGGGTGACGGAGCGGACTTCCGGGCGAAACCGCCAAGGCAACCCGCCCTCAACCGAGGCATCAAAGCGAATGGTGATCTTACGCTCCCCAGTCGCGGCCGGCAGAGACGTTGCGACCTGGGTGGTGCCACCAAACCCGGTGACCCGGCAGAACAAGTCGTAGAGTGGCACGGCCGCGAACGACACGCCGATCATCGTCACCACCAAGGTGACAAGGCTGATCAGCGTGGTGCGGTT
>JAAFHH010000132.1 GCA_013297545.1 Alphaproteobacteria bacterium | reverse complement strand
ATCGAGCTCGTAACTTCGATGGGTTGTTTGGCGTAAGGCATCGAGTTAGCCGCTGCGCTTGGCCCCAAAAGAAAAGCGAACCCCGTTGTTATCATCTATTGGATAGCTCGAACTTAAAATATCAGCAAAGGATTTTTTCCACTCTCGTTCAAAATTCAGTATCTTAGAGTCATTTGGTTTACACTCACGGGGTTGAGAAGTTCCGTCATCGGAGCAAGAATACACCCTGTAGTATAATTGTGGCCTAATAACGGACCACCCACCTTTCGGATCGATGTTGGTGTCGCTCCCGTGCAGCGTCAACGGATGCAGTAAAACTACCGTGCCAGGTTCTCCGTGTACTAAATCTATTTGGAACTCATCCAGTTTTTTGTTCAAAGCGCGCTCTGATCTTACAATCGCGTCCTTGCACACAGCTCCTTCCAGAACCAGCTTTACTGAGTCATGAAACATTCGGCGATGGCTATGGCGCAAAACTAGCAGACCACCTTGGCTTCTCAGTGAGATCGGCTTTAGAACAACGCCGACCAGCAGAGACATCGCAAGGAAACCTTCAATGTTATCTGGATGACCATCAACATGAAAATAAGTGTTTTTATCAGAGTGAATTTTCCATGACAAGTGTACATCGGAGCATTCGGAAGTTTCGGCGCATTTTTTTTCAAGCAGTTCATTTATTCCGGATTTAATATATTCGGGAATGCCGAAGTCTGTGTTCTTTTCTTTTTCGGCTAGAATATCGATCTGTTTCTGATTCCAATTAATTTGACCATGAGCCTCAGTTTTACCGTCTTGAGGAATATCAGAAAAGTGCTTTAGCGCAGCTCCACCAAAATCTTGGGCAAACACCGCCAAGCCAGTTTCTTCATGTGGAATGAGGCAGTATCCATTCATTGAAATTTTCTCTATGTTTTCTTTGGTGCACCAGTTGTTTGACATATGGTATCCTGATCCTCCGCTTGCTAACCTCTATCAATTCCCCAGCTGTCCGATGCGATCACGAACAAACAGGTGGTGACCCTGCGAATTTCAATTAGTTGAGGCTGCAGCATCCCCAACTTGGAAGCGTGTAACCGACCCCTAGCTCCAGGGCGAGTTTACTTCGCTTCGCGCGCCCAGGCCAGCATCAAGCCTCCCAGCGCCAGTACGAGTGCCAGCCACGCGGGCAGCAGCGGCAGCTGGCGGATGCCGGTCACGTCATAGTCCCGCCGCTGGACGAGGCCGAGCCAGTCGCTGCCAGCAGTCACCCGGTCTTCGCGCACCCGGCGGATGTCGCCGGCACTGCCCTCCAGCCACTGCACGCCGCCGCCGGTCGCTTCTGCCACCGGACGGATCAGCCGGTCGGTCGCGCGGACATCGGACCATTCCTTCGGATTGAGGCTGCCGACCGCGGCGATTGCGCGCCGGGTGCCGTCGCTGATCGTGTAGAGGCCGGGGCGCGGCGGGGCGAAGCTCGCGGTCGCACGCCCGGCGTCTTGGGGGGTGAGCGGCAGGGTGCGCACCTCGCCCAGCGGATCGGTGACGGTGACCGTCTCGACGTCGGTCTTCAGCGCTCGGCGCACGATCTCAAGCCGATTGCCGCGCATCGCCGCGGTCAGGTCATCTTCTTCGAGCTGCGGTTCTTTCATCAGCCAGTGGGCCAGCCGGCGCAGCAGTTCGGCCTGCGGGCCACCGCCTTCAAAGCCGCGGGTCCACAGCCAAATGTGGTCGGACGCGAGCTGGGCGATGCGGCCTTCGCCGACCCGGTCGAGCACGAGGAGCGGTGTGCCGTCGACGCCGGAGAGGATGGTTTCGCCCGAGCGCGGCTGCATCTCGACGTGCCGGAACCAGCGGCCCCAGCTGGGCTCCGCCCCTTGCGCCCCGGCACCATCGAGACCTGCGGTCACTGGATGCCGGCGGCCGGTGTCGGTGACACTCGGGCGGAAGCCACGTTCAAATATCCGGCCCGTCGGCTCCGCCGGCAGCACTTCGGCCAGCGGTGAACGGAACAGGCTGTTGGCACCGGCGAATGCTGGGCCGGCGGCTTCCAGCACGGCACCGCCGCGGCGCACATAGTCCGCGATCGCGGAGATGTAGACGCGCGGCAGAATGCTCATGCGCTTGTAGCGATCGAAGATGATCAAGTCGAAGTCGTTCAGCTTGACTTCAAACAGCTCGCGCACCGGAAACGCGATCAGGGAAAGCTCGTGGATCGGCGTCGAATCCTGCTTTTCGGGTGGGCGCAGAATGGTGAAGTGCACCAGTTCGACCGACGGATCGGCTTTCAGCAGGTTGCGCCAGGTGCGTTCGCCCGCGTGCGGCTCGCCGGAGACCAGCAGCACGCGCAAGCGATCCCGGATGCCGTTGATCGAAACAACCGCGCGGTTGTTGATCGTGGTCAGCTCGCGCGGGCCCGGTGCCGCATCGATCTCGACCAAGGTGACGCCACCTTTGCGGATCGTGATCTCGATGTCGGTGTCGCGGTTCGGCGGCACGGCGAGGCGCCGGAGGTCTTGGCCATCCTGGCGGATCACCACGGCGATTGGCTCGCGGCTGCGATCATCCTCCACCCGCACGGTCACGGTCACAGTTTTGTCGACCAGGCCAAAGCTGGGGGCGCGCACGACGACCAAGCGGCGGTCCGCCTCATCGCGCGCGCCGGTGATCAGCGCGTGCAAGGGACCGGCTGGCGTGGTGCCGCGCGGTGGTACGTCGTGGATCTGGCCGTCGGTGATCATGATCGCACCGGCAAAACGTCGGCGCGGCACATCGGCCATTGCCCGGTCGAGGGCTTGGAACATCCGGCTGCCGCCATCTTCGCCGATGCTCTCGGCATCATCGGTGACGCGCACGATGCGCAGCTCCAAATCGTCAAAACGCTGGGCGGCGGCTTCGATGCGGGCGAGTGCGGCGGCTGCTTGGGCAGCGCGGGTACCGATGGTCTGGGACGAAGTTTCATCCACCAGCACAACCGCGATGTCTGGGCGATAGGCGCGGGTTTCTTCGAGCAGTGACGGGTTGGCGAGCGCAAGCCAGACAACGGCGAGGGCGAGCACGCGGGCAATCGTACCCCTGGGCCGGCGCCAAGCGAGCAAGCCAACCGCTACCAACCCCACCGCGGCGAGGGCGATCAGCACGGGCCACGGCCAGTGCGGTGCGAAGATGATGTGCCAGCCGTCGGTGCCCATCCGCGCCTCCTACTGCGACAGCCGTTCGAGGATCGCCGGCACGTGCACTTGGTCGGCCTTGTAGTTGCCGGTCAGCGCGTACATCACGAGGTTGACGCCGAAGCGGTACGCCATCTCGCGCTGCTGTTCGCCGCCCGGCACCACGGGCAACAGCGGGCGGCCATTGGCGTCCACAGCCCAGGCGGCGGCAAAGTCGTTGCCGCCGACGATGACGCTGGCCACCTCGTCGATCGAGTTGTCGCGTGCATCGATCCACAGCGGCGCACCGGCACTGCGGCCGGGGAAATCGGTCAGCAGATAGAAGGTTTTGGTCAGCACGTGATCGGCAGATGGCTGGGCGAGCGGCGGGATATCGATGCCTTGCGCCAATTCCCGCAAGCGCCGGGCGGCACTGCCAAAGCCGATCGCGCCATCGTCGCGGGTGTCGAACAAGATGGTGCCGCCGGTGCGCAGGTAGGTGTTGACCCGGTCGATCGCCACTGGTGACAGCGGTGCCTGCTCGCGCGTGACCGCCCAGTAGATCAGCGGGAAGAACGCGAGTTCGTCACTTTCGAGGTCGACCGCCACCGGGTCACCCGCCTCAACCGCGGTGCGACGGTTGAGCACCAGCGACAAGCCCCGCAAACCCGCGCGCGTGACGTCATCGACCGACCGTGATCCCGTGATCACATACGCCAGCCGGGTATCCAGCACGGCTGCCATGGCAAAGCCATCGGGACCGGTTGGCGCTGGGCGGGGCTGTGCGTGTCCATTCGTGCTGATGCCGACCAGCAGCACCCCGACGACGATGCTAAGCGCACGCACGCGCAGCATGCCGCCGATCGCCATCGTGGCGCCTACGTCAATCACCACCAGCACGAAGGCTATCAACAGCAGGATCGGCAGCAAGTCACTCTCCAACGCAGCGCTCAAGCGGCCAACCTGCACGCCGCTGGGCAACCCTGCAACGGGTGCGACGTCTGTGACGCTGCTGGTCAGGTTGAGGGCGCGCTTGGCGGTATCGGTGCCGTAGATGCCAGGCGGGGTGCGCGGGCCGGCGACTGCATCGCGCACCGGCAATGCGTCTGCCGTGGCGGCTGCCTGCACCAGCCGGCCGAAGCCGGTCAAGGTTTCGGATGCTGGCAGTGCCTGCGTCGGTTGGCTCCCACCCGAGGCGCGGCCGAGCAGGACCAGCCGGCGCAGCATATCGACGAACAGGCCGGAAATCGGCAGGCTCGACCATTCGGCGGCGGCCTGGACGTGGAACAGCACGACCGCACCATCGCCGCGCGTCTCGCCCGTCACCAGCGGCGTGCCGTCGATCAGACGTGCCCAGGTGCGTTCGGCCAGATCCGCCGATGGTTCAGCCAGCACCTGCCGGCCGATCGTCACATCCGGCGGAATCGTGAGGCTCGCGAACGGCGAGCGCTCATCGAAGGGGGCTAACCGCTGCGGTGCCGACCATTGCAGCGCTGTGCCCAGTTGCCGATCGCCTGGCCGCAAGCGCACCGGCACCAGTTCATCATCCAGGCTGCCCGCCAGCCGCGGTCCGGCAAAGCGCACCAACACACCACCGCCGTCGACGAAGCGGGTGAGTGCGGCGCGCTCGGTCGCCGATAAGGGCGTGACATCGGGCAACAAGATCATGGAGGGCGGGGAGCGTAGCAGATCCGCCAACGGCCCGCGCCGCAGATCGGAGAAGGGTGCGAGTGCGCGCTCAAGATAGTAGCTGTCGTCCAGCAGCGAGCGTTCGGTGTCGAGTGCGCTGGGGGCGACCACACCGACCGCACGGCGCTCAAACCGGCTGTCGAGCAGCACGACGGCCCCAGCATGGCTCTCGCCATCGATGTCGAGCCGGGCGACGCGGTTGCGCAGTTCTGCCGGCAGGCTGATGCGCACCGTGCCGCGCGCTTCCCCCGCTTCGAGGCGCACGGTCTCGCGGGCGAGTAACCGGCCATCCGCCGTCAAGGCGCGCACGGCAACGACGACGGCCTCCGCCGTCTCGGCCCGGCGCACCGGCACCGTGATGTCGCCTGGGCGATTCTCCGGCGGCAGCACGATCTTCGCGACCCGCTGCGGCGGCGGCAGGAACACAGTGAGCGATCCTGCCTGCTGCAACCGTTCCGCCAAGCGTGGCAATGCCGCGTCCTGGATCCCATCGGCGAGGTAGACGGCTTGCGCCGGCGAGGCAAGCCCGCGGGCCTCCAGTGCTGCAAGCGCGCGGGTGCGATCGACCGGCCACGGCTTTGGCTGCAACGCGCGCAGACGGGTGCGGATCTCGCTTGGCTGGCGCGGGGTGACGAAGTCTGGCGGCTCGCCACCGGCAGCCGGTGCGGTGGTCAACAGGCCGACTGTCCGCCCCTCGCGCTCTGCCCGGTCGACCCAGTCGAGGGCGGCATCGCGGGTTTGCTGCCAGTCATTGCCGGCCGCCCAACCATCATCGATCACCAGCACGAGCGCGCCGGAGCCAAACAGCCCGCGTGCTGCGTTGAGCACCGGCTGGGCGAGGCCGAGGATGATCGCCGCCGCCGCCGCCAAGCGCAGCAGCAGCAGCCACCACGGCATGGCGAACGGGGTTTCCTCGTTCCGGGCGAGGCCCGCCAGCAGCATAATCGCGGGGAAGCGCACGCGCTGCGGTGGCGGCGGCGTCAAGCGCAGCAGCAGCCAGATCACCGGCAGCAGCACGGCGGCCAGCAGCACCCAGGGTGTGGTGAAACTGAGCGCGCTCAAGCTCAGCATGCCTGCCCCCAGCCCCGGGCAGCCGTGCCCTCGAGCGCCTGGTAGAGCCACATGGCCGCGCGATCCGGCGCTTCGCCGGTGTGGTGGCGCGCGAAACTCCAGCCGGCTTGGCGCGCAAGGTCCGCGATCGCCTGGCGATGTTCGGCCAGCCGGGCGAGATAGGCGCCGCGCAGGGTTTCAACCCGGCGTGCCAGCACCTCGCCATCGTTTTCCACACCTTCGAAGCGCACCCGGCCCTTGTAGGGCAGGCTTTCCTCCGCCGGGTCCATCACCTGCAGCAAGCAGCCGCTGAGGCCTTGGTCCGCGTACTGGCCGATCCAGCGTTTGATATCCTCGATCGGTGCCAGAAAGTCGGAGAACAGCACCACGGTCGCAAACCGCGGCATCGGCTTGGCTGGTGGCGCAGGACTGCTGGTGCGGCCGAGGCCGTCGGCCAGCCGCAGCAAGGTTGCGCGGCTGTTGCGCGGGGGTTCGTTCTGGTCGAGCAAGCCAACCCGTTCGCCGCCGCGCACCAGCAGGCTAGCAGTGGCGAGCAGCAGCAGGTCGGCCCGCTCGCCCTTTGGTTCGACGGTGCGGCTGGACGTAAACGCCATCGACGGCGAGGCATCCCGCCATAGCCAGACCGATTCGGCCGCTTCCCATTCGGTTTCGCGCACGAAGACGTGCCGGCCCTTGGCGGACTGGCGCCAATCGATCCGCTGGGTGCTGTCGCCCGGCTGATAGCGGCGGAACTGCCAAAACGCCTCGCCCGGGCCGACCCGGCGGCGGCCGTGCACCCCTTGGATCACCGTCGCTGCAATCCGGTCCGCGCGCACCAACAGCGGCGGCAACACCGCCCCCAGTGCTTCGGCCCGTTGTTGCAGCTGGGTTGCCACGACCTAGCGATACGCCCGGCAGAGCCGGTCGATGATTTCAGCGATCGAGATCCCCTCCGCGCGTGCGGCGAAGTTCAGCGCCATGCGGTGGCGCAGAATCGGCTGGGCGAGGGCGAGCACATCGTCGATCGAGGGGGCAAGGCGCCCATCGAGCAAGGCGCGCGCCCGGGTCGCCAGCATCAAGGACTGGCTGGCCCGTGGTCCCGGCCCCCAGGCGACGTGGCGGCGCACTTCTTCGATGTTGGTTTCTTCTGGCCGACCAGCACGCACGATGGTCAGCACGGCCTCCAGCACCGCTTCACCCACCGGCACGTGGCGGACCAGACGCTGGATCTGCAACAGATCCTGCGCCGTCATCACCGGCTGGGCGATCGCGGTTTCAGCACCCGTGGTGGCGAGCAGCATGCGCCGCTCCGCCTCGCGGTCTGGGTAGGGCACGTCGATCTGCAGCAAGAACCGGTCGAGCTGGGCTTCGGGCAGCGGGTATGTGCCTTCCTGCTCCACCGGGTTCTGGGTTGCCAGCACATGGAACGGTGTCGGCAGCGGGTGGTTGACGCCCGCGACCGAGACTTTGCGTTCCTGCATCGCCTGCAGCAGGGCGGACTGGGTGCGCGGGCTTGCCCGGTTGATTTCGTCGGCCATCAGCAGCTGCGCGAACACCGGCCCACGCAGGAAGCGGAATTGGCGCCGGCCATTGTCGGCTTCTTCCAACACTTCGGAGCCCAGAATGTCTGCCGGCATCAAGTCCGGGGTGAACTGAACGCGCCGGTCTTCCAGACCCAGCACGATGCCCAGCGTTTCCACCAGCTTGGTCTTGGCGAGACCCGGCACACCGACCAGCAGCGCGTGACCGCCCGCCAGCA
>JAAFHH010000131.1 GCA_013297545.1 Alphaproteobacteria bacterium | reverse complement strand
CCATCAGGGCAATAAAAAACCCACCAAGGAAGCCTTGGTGGGCGGGATCTGGTTGGGTGAGCCTGTCGCGTGCGCGCTAGGTCAGGCCTCCAGAGCCGCCCGAAGTCCACCACCACCACGACGACGCAGCACCAGCCGCAACAGCGGGGGGCGCAGACATCGTGGAGGGGGAACAGGTGCGGCTCATGAGCGGGACGCTAGCCAGCCGCCCACACAGCCGTCAAGGGCATTGTTGCCGCACTGCAGCGAGCCACGCTTGACGCGCCGCAGCATCAGGCACGATGCTGCCGGCCCTTCCAAGTGGCAGATGCCTCAACAGAAAGCAGCGATCCCCGTGCCCTTCGTCGTCCACAACGCGCTTACCCGGCGCAAAGAGCCATTCCAGCCGCTCCAACCTGGACGGGTGTCGCTCTATGTCTGTGGTCCGACGGTGTATGATCGCCCGCACCTCGGCAATGCCCGCCCGCCCGTCGTGTTCGATGTGTTGGTGCGTCTGTTGCGCCTGCGCTACGACGTCACTTACGTGCGCAACATCACGGACGTGGAAGACAAGATCAACGCGGCCGCCAAGGCGCGCGGGATCACGATTGGCGCGCTGACTGCGGAAACCGAGGCGATCTACTTGGCCGATATGGCGACCCTCGGCATCGCGCCACCGGACCTCGCCCCCAGGGTGACCGACCATATCCCTGACATCATCGCGATGATCGCGCGCCTGATCGAGCGCGGCAACGCCTATGAGGCTGAGGGCCATGTTCTGTTCGAAGTCGCAACGTTCGACAAGTACGGCGACCTCTCCGGCCGATCGGTTGAAGACATGATCGCTGGCGCGCGGGTCGAGGTCGCCCCCTACAAGCGCGCACCGCAGGATTTCGTGCTGTGGAAGCCGTCCGATGCTGAAACCCCGGGCTGGGACAGCCCCTGGGGCTTCGGCCGGCCGGGCTGGCACATCGAATGCTCGGCGATGATCGAACATCACCTCGGCCCCACCATCGACATCCATGGCGGCGGCTCGGACCTCTTGTTCCCGCACCACGAGAATGAGGTGGCGCAGAGCCACTGCGCCCATGATGGCCTGCCGCTGGCGCGCTACTGGATGCACAACGGCATGCTGCGGGTGAACGGCGAGAAGATGTCGAAAAGCCTCGGCAACTTCTTCACAGTCGAGGAAATCTGCGCCAAAGCGCCAGCCGAAGCCGTGCGCCTGCTGCTGTTGACCGCGCACTACCGCGCCGAACTCGACTTCACGGATGATGGTCTGGTGCAAGCGAAGCTGGCACTCGATCGCTGGTACCGCGCGCTTGCGCGTGCGGGCACGCCACTGCCGGACGCTCTCCCCGATCCGGCGGTGCTGGCAGCGCTTGAGGATGATCTCAACACGCCAGAAGCGTTGGCACAGCTGCACCGTCTCGCGACCGAAACCAACGTCGCCGAAGAAGGCGAGCCGCGCCGGGCGGCTGCTGCAACGCTGCTGTCGTCGGCCCGGCTCTTGGGTCTGCTTGGGGCTGATCCAGCCGAATGGCTGCATGGCGGGGTGGATGCGGCTGCGATCGAGGCTGCGATTGCCGCTCGCATCGCCGCCCGTGCGGCGCGCAACTTCGCGGAAGCCGACCGGATCCGCGATGAGCTTGCCGCCCAAGGCATCCAGCTCGAAGACAACCCAACCGGCACCACCTGGCGCAAGGTCTGATCGCCATGGCCGATCGGGTTACCCTCTACGACACCACGTTGCGCGACGGCGCGCAAACCCAAGGGGTGGATTTCTCGGTTGCCGACAAGGTGGCGATCGCGAGCGCCCTCGACCAGCTTGGCCTCGACTACATCGAGGGCGGCTGGCCGGGTGCGAACCCAACCGATGACGCGTTCTTTCAGGCAGCACCGACGTGCACGCGTGCCGTGCTGACGGCGTTCGGCATGACCCGGCGCCCTGGTCGTTCGGCCTCCAACGACCCGGTGCTGGGTGCTGTGCTGGGTGCTGGCACCAAGGCGGTGTGTCTGGTTGGCAAGTCCTCGGCCTACCAAGTGCGCACAGCCCTGGGGACGGAGCCGGAAGAAAACATCCGTATGGTCGCGACCTCGATCACCGAGTCGATCGCCCGCGGCAAAGACGTGCTCTACGACGCCGAACATTTCTTCGATGGCTTCAAGGCCGATCCAGACTACGCGCTCCAGTGCATCGAGGCGGCCTACCAGGCAGGGGCGCGTTGGATCGTGCTGTGCGACACCAACGGCGGCACCCTGCCGCACGAGATCACGCGCATCGTCGAGGCCGCGATGGCGCGGGTGCCGGGCAGCCACCTTGGCATCCATTGTCATAACGATACCGAAATGGCCGTTGCGAACTCGATTGCAGCCGTCCAAGCCGGTGTCCGCCAAGTGCAGGGCACGATCAACGGGTTGGGCGAACGGTGTGGCAATGCCAACCTGGTCGCCTTGATCCCAACCCTGATGCTGAAGCTGGGCTATGAGACCGGGGTCGGCCAGGCGGGCTTGGCGCAGCTGACCCACGTCTCACGCTTGGTCGATGAGCGCTTGAACCGCGCGCCGAACCGCCACGCGGCCTATGTCGGGGAGAATGCGTTTGCCCACAAGGCGGGCCTGCATGTCTCCGCGATCGAAAAAGACCCGGCGACCTACGAGCATATTCCGCCCGAAACCGTCGGCAACCACCGCAAGATCTTGATGTCGGACCAGGCCGGCCGCGCCAATGTGCTGAACCGGCTGGCGGACGCTGGCATCCAGGTGGCAGCCGACGATCAGCGGGTCGCAGCCCTGGTCGAGCAGGTCAAGCAAAAGGAATTCGAGGGCTACGCGTACGACGCGGCGGCGGCCAGCTTCGAGCTGTTGGCGCGTCTGGCGATGGAGGATCGCAGCCCCTTCTTCCGGGTCGAAAAGTTCCGGGTGATGGACGAGCGGCGCTGGAACGCCGTCGGCAAGCTCACCACGATTTCGGAGGCGACGATCCGTGTCGAGGTTGGCGGCCAGTCGGTCTTGACTGTCGCGGAGGGCAACGGCCCGGTCAACGCGCTGGACGCCGCCCTCCGCCAGGCGTTGGCGGGGGTCTACCCGAACTTGGCGGACGTCACCCTGGTCGACTACCGCGTGCGCATCCTAACCGCCAACGCCGGCACCGAAGCCGTCACCCGCGTCATCATCGACAGCCGCGATCGGGTCACGGGGGCGACCTGGAGCACGGTCGGCGTGTCGACCAACGTGATCGACGCCTCCTTCAACGCGCTGTACGACGCGCTGTGCTACAAGCTGCTCAGCGACGAGGTTCGGGGATGACACCGGCGATTGTGCTGGTGGAACCGCAGCTGGCCGAGAATATCGGCGCGGCCGCGCGCGCGATGCTGAACTTCGGCTTCACCGACTTGCGTTTGGTGACCCCGCGCATCGAATGGCCGTCGGAGCGGGCACGCCAAACCTCCTCCGGCGCGGACATCGTGATCGATGGCGCGCGGGTTTACCGATCGTTCGCCGAAGCAGTCGCGGACCTGCAAGTGATCATCGCGACCTGCCATGTGGCGCGCGAAATGGTGAAGCCGCAGATCACCCCGACCGCCACGGCCGCCCGCCTGCACGCGGCGCAAGCCGAAGGTTTGGCGTGCGGGTTGGTGTTCGGGCCCGAACGCACAGGCCTGATCAACGCGGACCAAGTGCTGTGCGATGCGCTGTGTACGATCCCAACCAACCCAGACTTCTCATCTCTCAACCTCGGCCAAGCGGTGCTGCTGCTGGCGTGGGAATACGCCCGCGCGGTTGACACCACGCCAGCCGAGGTGCTGCGCACGGGCGAGAGCGACGTCGCCTCCAAGCAGCACCTGTTGAGTTTCTTGACGCGCCTCGAAGTCGAACTCGACGCCTGCGGCTTCCTGCGCGTGCCGCACATGCGCGCCGCCATGGTGCAGAACCTGCGGGCGATCTTCACCCGCAACCAGCTGACCGATCAGGAACTGCGCACGCTGCACGGCGTGCTGACCGAACTTGTCACTAAGCGGACGTGGCGCGGCGAAGTCTAGTTGAGCGCCCAGAACCACCACGTCAGCACGGCGGCATAGCTGGTCCAGGCGAGGTAGGGCACCAGCAGCCACGCCGCCGGACGGTGGATATCGCCAAAGCCGCGGATGGTGAGCGCGATGGCGGCCACCAGCACCACGATCTCAATCCCCGCCAGCAACGGTGACTGCAGGCCGAAGAACAGCACGCTCCACAACAAGTTGAGCGCCAGCTGCAGCCAATAGATCATCAACGCGGGATGACCGAGCCCGACGCGCCGCCAGACCATCCAGGCGGATACTGCCATCATCAGGTAGAGCAGGGTCCAAACCGGCCCGAACAGCCAGTTCGGCGGCGTGATCGGCGGGCGGTTCAAGGTGGCGTACCAGCCCGGAATCGCATCGGCATTCACCGTGCGACCGGCCGCGGCGATCAACGCGACCACGAGCACTTGGCCCAAAAGGCCCAAAATGTCGCGGCCGCGCGATGGGATCGAAAAGGCAGTCATGCCTTCAGTACGCGGGCCCCGGCTAACCGGATCAAGCGCGCGGCAGATCCGCCAACACGAAGCTGGCCGCCGAGCGGGCGGTCACCGTCAGTTTCGGCTGATCCAGGATGGCCAAGCCATCGCGGGCACCGAAGGCGAGGTCACCCACCGCGAAGTCGCCCTCGACCCCGACCAAGTACCCCGCGCCATCGCGCAGATCGACCTCAAGCGTCTGTCCCGGCTGGACATGGCCCACCCACAGGGTCGCGTCCTGGGCGATCGTCATGATGTCCGGAATGCCGCGGCCGGAGACCAATGGCACCAGGCTCGCCGTCGCGCCGGCTTCCGGGAACGCACGGGCTTCCCAGCGTGGGGTCAGGCCCTGGGTGTGCGGCTCGATCCAGATTTGGAACAGGGTGGTGTCTTCGCGCTCCCGGTTCATTTCGCTGTGCCGGATACCCGCCCCGGCCGACATCACCTGGACGTCACCGGCGAGCGTCACGCCGGCATTGCCGCGGTCATCGGCGTGGCTGATGGCACCGTGGCGGACATAGGTGATGATTTCCATATCCCGGTGACCGTGCATCGGAAAGCCGGTGCCGGCGCGGATGGTGTCGTCGTTCCACACCAACAACGGGCCCCAGCCCATGCGGTTCTGGTCGCGGTAGTGCGAGAAGCTGAAGTGATAGCGGGCGTTCAGCCACTCGTTGTCGAAGCGGCCAAGGCTGGTGAACGGGCGGGGGTCAAGCATCGCGGATCTCCTGAACTGGCCCCAAGGCGGGGCGCTTGGGAGAGAACATCGGATGCCAGACGGCGTTCTACCAGAGCCGCTGTGCACAGCGGACTTTTGCGCGTTCTGCACAAATAGATCAGTGGTTCCCCGGCTGATCGAAGGGTGGCATGCTGCCCATCGGGGCCGGGAATGGGCGCACGCCAAGGGGGTGGACGTGCCCAAGTCCGGCAGCAGCGGCGGGCGCCAGATCGGGCCTGCCCTGGGGGATTTCGGAGGAGAAACACCAATGACCATGGGATTCACCAAGCGCCTCAGCGGCTTTGCTGCGGTCGCGGCACTGGCGCTGGCATTCGCTGCGCCAGTGGACGCGCGCACGTTTCGCTGGGCGAACGATCTTGATGCGAACTCGCTCGACCCGCATTCGCGCAACGTCACCTTCCAGCTGGCATTCCTCGACAATGTCTACGAAGGCCTGCTGCGCCGCGGCCCGGATTTGAAGCTGGAGCCGTCGCTCGCAACTGCGTGGCGCCTGACCGCACCGGACACCTGGCGCTTTGACCTGCGCCGCGGTGTCACCTTCCACGGCGGCGAGCCGTTTACGGCCGACGACGTGATCTTCTCGCACCAGCGCACGATCACGCCGCCGTCGAACCTCAACGGCACCTTCGCGACCGTGAAGGAAGTGCGCAAGATCGACGACTTCACCGTTGAGTTCATCACCAACGGCCCGAACCCGACGCTCGCGGACGAGATGTCGAACTGGTTCATCATGTCGAAGACCTGGTCGGAGCGGAACAACGCGACCGTAGTCGCGAACATGAACCAGCAGCAGGAAAACTTCGCCAGCCGCAACACCAACGGCACTGGCCCGTTCATGATCCGCGAGCGGGTGATCGATAACCGCACCGTGTTCGTGCCGAACCCGAATTGGTGGGACCGCGCGACGCACAACCTGACCGAAGTGGTGTTCAGCCGCATCCAGAACGACGCCACGCGCACCGCAGCCCTGCGGTCCGGCGAAGTCGACATGGTGTACTCGATTCCGCCGCAGGACGTGGCGAGCTTCGAGCGCAACCCGCAGTTCAAAGTGTGGCAAGTGCCGGAAACCCGCACCATGTTCATCGGCATGGACCAGGGCCGCGATGAGCTCCTGGGGTCCAACATCAAGGGCCGCAACCCGTTCAAGGACATTCGGGTGCGCCAGGCGTTCCACCACGCGATCGATATCGAAGCGATCAAGACCCGCGTCATGCGCGGGTTCGCGAACCCGACCGGCCTGCTGGTCGGCCCGGGCATCGTTGGTTTTGATGCGTCGATCAACACCCGGCTGCCGTTCAACGTCGACCGGGCGCGCGAGTTGATGCGCGAGGCGGGTTACGCCGATGGTTTCGAAATCGCGATGAACTGCTCGAACGACCGTTACGTGAACGACGAGCAGATCTGCGTTGCCGTCGCCGGCATGCTGGCGCGCATCAACGTCAAGGTGAACGTGGTGTCGGAGCCGTTCGCGCGCTTCTTCCGCCTGGTCAACCCGCCGGACTATGGCACGAGCTTCTTCCTGCTCGGCTGGTCGCCCGCCTCGATCGACGCGCACAACGCGCTGGTCAATCTGGTCTACACCCGTGGTGCCGTGGCGAATAAGGGCGTGTTCAACGTACAAGCGAGCTCGAGCCGCGAACTTGACGCGTTGACCGACCAGGTCGCGGTGGAAACCGATCCGGAAAAGCGCCTGGCGATGATGCGCCAAGCCCTGGTGCTCGCCCGCGACACCCACGCGATCTTGCCCATGCACCAGCAGGTGATCCTGTGGGCCAGCCGCGCCAACGTCGATCTGAAGCAGATGTCGTCCAACTTCTTCCCGCTGCGCCATGTGCGGATGAACTAGGACTGATCTTTCGGGTTTGAGCCTAAGCTGCACCCCCGTCCGGGTAACTGGGCGGGGGTGTTGTGTTGTGCGGATCGGGCGCGGTCAGCATGTCTTCGATCCAGAGCAATGCGCGGTCGAACGCTTCCATCTCGTAGCCGCTGACCGAGTGCAGCTCGGTCTCGATCCCGTAGACATCGCGCAGATAAAGGAAGACCTCGCGGATGCAGGCGAGGTCGCGTTCGGTGAATATGAACACGTGCCCGTGATCAAACTGTTCCCATTGCTCAAATTTCTCTGTCAGCTTTTCCAGATAGTACCAGCTCTCGGTGGACACTTTGCGAAAGTCATAAACAAGGCCGGCTGGTCCGATCGTGACAAATGACATCATGATCGCCGTGAGGATGAGATAGTCAAGTTTGGTCCAGGTGAGGTCGCGGAACTCAAAGATCTGGTCTGCCATGGGGTGCGTCCGAATAGGTCTTTGTGCCTTCTAGGGTCTGCGTTGGTCGCGCATCGACGATCTTGGACCAGTAGAGTGAAGTTGCATCATATCAAGATTGCGCACGCTATATCATTGTTTGTTTCGCAATCAGGAGATCATCTGCAGCAATGCTCAAGCGTGGTGTCAACC
>JAAFHH010000130.1 GCA_013297545.1 Alphaproteobacteria bacterium | reverse complement strand
ATTCTCCAGCATGTGGACGCCGCGCGCGGTGCCAACCAACCACTCCCCGGGCGGGGTGCGGGCCCAGGTGACCCAGCGCGTCGACCGCGAAGGGTTGGTGCAGGCGACCGAAAGCAAGACCGACGTTGCGATCCTCGGCCGCGGTTTCTTTGCCGTCGCCAAGGTGGAAGGGATCCCCGGTGCGCGCGCTGGCTTGGCGGATGCGACGCAAGTCGATACCGCTGACCCGGTGGTCACCCGTGCCGGTGCCTTCCGCACCAACCGCGACGGCTACCTGGTCAACACCGCCGGCTATGCGCTACTCGGTCTTCCGGTGACCACGCCGGACAGTACCGCTGCAGTCCAGCGCACGCTCACCGGCCTGACGCCGGTGCGGGTGCAGGGGGCCGCCGCCGTGCTGCCGGGTCAAGCAACGACGGCGATCCAGCTTGGCATCAACCTGCCAGCGTCGGGTGAGATTGGGGCAACGGAAGACGTGACTGTGCCGGTGTTTGACGCCCAGGGTAACAGCTACGGTGCCACCTACCGCTTCACCCGCACGTCTGGCAACACCTGGTCGGTGCAAGCGCGATCCCTGGATGTTGCGGGCCAAACCGCGAATTCTCCGCAGCCGACGGTGGTGCCGACCCCGACGACGGTACGCTTCAGTCCGTCGGGCGAACCGCTGACGCCGGCTGGCCCGGTCAGCTTCGGCAGCTTTATCGCGCCCAATGGCGCGGTGTTGACGCCAACCGTTGACCTTGGGGTCGGTACCGTCACGGGCCAGCCGAAGACCTCCCAGCTTGGCGATACCTTTGGCGTGGTGCAGATCAACCAGAACGGTTTCCGCGAAGGCAACCGCATCGGGCTTGAGATCACGCCGGAAGGCTATGTGCGCGAGACCTACGACAACAACCAGATCCGCGACATCGCGCGCGTTCCGCTGGTGTTGTACAACAACCCTATCGGGCTTGAAGCACGCACCGGCAATGTCTGGGCGCAGACCACTACCTCTGGTGTGCCGCTGGTCAACACGCCGACCAACGGCGGCACCGGCAAGCTCTCGCCGTCGACCCTGGAAAGCTCGACCGTCGATCTGTCGGATGAGTTTTCCACCATGATCATCACCCAGCGGTCCTACACCGCCAACACCAAGATCATCACCACGGCCGATGAGATGTACCAGGAAGTGGTTCGTCTCGCCCGGTAGCCCTGGGCTCGCGGCGGTATGATTGACCCACGCCACCAGCTCGCCTATGCCTATCGGCGTAGGTCGAGGTGGTGGCGATGGTGTTTGGCGACGGCAACCAACAGCACGGCGAGGCGCGCGGCGATGATTTGCCGCCACGCGGGACCACGCGCTGGGTGATCCGCCGCAAAGCCCAGGTGGTGACGGCCGTGCGCAGTGGGCGGATCAGCCTGGATGATGCCTGCGAGATCTACGGGTTAACCAGTGCCGAATTCCAGAGCTGGCAGAGCCAGATCGACCGCTACGGCGTCAAAGGCCTGCGGGTGACGCGGCTGCAAGACTACCGTTCGCGCCGATCTGGCTTTGGCGCGGCGCCGAAGGGCTCATGACGCCTCTACATCTTGTGGTTAACGGTATTGTTGCTACAATTGGGGCCGTCGCTTAAGGGACAGATCGAAGCCCGCCCCCCAAACCGATGACGTGTTTGATTTTTTTGGTTTTGGGGATAGGCAAGATTTGCCGCATCGCGTATCGTTAACCAGAGTTCGCGACGAGCTTGGCCCTGCGTTGTTGTGTCTGCAACAGCGCTGGGCGGTGGAACAACCAGTCAATGCCGCGTGGTGCGGCTCAGCGAGGATCGCCCGGTGAACGCTATCCTGCAGCAGCTGCGCAATCTTGGGCCGATGCGGCTCGCGATCATTGGCGGCGTCGCCGTTGCCGTTCTCGCCTTTGTAATTTTCCTTGCCGTCAGGTTCAGCGGGCCGGAAATGGGTCTGCTGTACTCCAACCTGTCGCAGCAAGATGCCGGCCGGATTGTCCAAAACCTGGAACAGCAGGGCATCCCCCACCGCTTGGGCCCCGACGGGACGTCGGTCATGGTGCCGGCGGATCGGGTGCCGCGCGCACGCTTGGATCTCGCAACCCAGGGTCTGCCGACCGGCGGGTCGATCGGCTACGAGATTTTCGATCGCAGCCAAGGCCTGGCGACCTCCTCCTTCGTGCAGAACATCAATCAGCTGAGAGCGCTTGAAGGCGAACTCGCGCGCACGATCCAGGGCTTTGACAATATTCGCTCCGCGCGGGTGCACTTGGTGCTGCCGCAGCGTGAACTGTTCAGCCGCGACCGGCAGGAGCCGTCCGCCTCCATCGTGTTGCGCATGAACACGCAAGCACGCCTCGACCGGGCGCAAGTGACGGCCGTGCAGCAAGTGATCGCCGCCGCGGTGCCGGGTCTGCGGCCGGACCGGATTTCGATGTCGGACGAACGCGGCACCTTGCTCGCGCGCATCGATGGTTCGGGTGGTGCGGGTGACTTGCAGTCGATCGAAGAACGCCGGCTTGGCTACCAAGACCGGGTCGCCCGCGAGCTGGAGAGCATGCTGGAACGCTCCGTCGGCACGGGCCGCGTGCGGGTCAGTGTTTCGGCGACCATGGACATGGCGCGCACCCAGGAAAACCGGGAAAGCTTCAACCCGGATCAGCAGGTCGTGCGCTCGACCCAGACGGTGAACGAACAGTCCGAGCAGCGCGACAGCGATGCCAACCCGTCGGTGACGATCGCCAACAACCTGCCGCAGGGCCAGGTGCAGACCGGCCAGAACGGCTCCTCCTCGGTCAGCCGGTCGTCGCGCAACGAAGAGACGATCAATTTCGAAATCAGCCGCGAAGTGCGCAACCGCGTGATCGAGCCCGGTGGGCTTTCGCGCTTGAACGTCGCGGTGATGATCGACCAGAACGCGCTGGTGTTTAACGATGGGGCCCGCACCTTGCGGCCCTGGACGCCGGCGGAGCTTGAGCGCTTTGAGCGGCTGACCCGTTCGGCGCTGCCGTTCGATGCCTCGCGCGGCGACACCATCGAAGTGATCCCGGTGCCGATGATCGACCCGGCCGACGAATTCCGCGAGCCGCGGCGTCTGTTCGGCCTCGACCGGGCCGATCTGTTCCGCTTGGCCGAAGTGTTGGTCCTCGGTGCGGTCGGCGCGCTGGTGCTGCTCCTAGTGGTTCGTCCGCTGATCGCGCGCCTGTTTGAAGGTGTGCCGCAGCCGGCGGGACCGCAGGGCCTCCTGGGCTATGGCACCGATGTGCCGCAGCTCTCTGGCCCGCTGTCGACCGATCTCACGGTCTCTGATGATGACGGGCCAGATCCGTTGGAAGAAATGATCGATCTCAACCGCATCGAAGGCCGGGTCAAAGCGTCCTCGCTGCGCAAGATTGGTGAAATTGTCGAAAAGCACCCGGAAGAAGTGGTCGCGGTGCTGCGCAACTGGCTGTACCAGGAAACCTGATCGGTGGGTCGGGCTCTTAGCGGCAGGATAGGGATGGGATACGATGCGCGTTCGTGAGGACTATCGCTCGCTGACCGGACCGGAGAAGGCGTCGATCCTGATGCTCTCGCTGGGCGAAGAGCATGCCGCGAAGCTGTTTGAGTTGATGGATGATGAGGAGATTAAGGAAATCTCCCAGACCATGGCCAATCTGGGCTCGGTCTCGTCCAACATTGTCGAACGGCTGTTCGTCGAATTTGCCGAAATGTTCAGCCAGACCGGCTCGCTGGTCGGGTCGTATGAGTCGACGGAACGCTTGCTGGCCAAGGTGCTGGACAAGGACCGCGTCGACTCGATCATGGAAGAAATCCGTGGTCCGGCTGGTCGCACGATGTGGGACAAGCTCGCCAACGTGAATGAACAGGTGTTGGCGAACTACCTGAAGAACGAATACCCGCAGACGGTTGCGGTCGTGCTGTCCAAGATCAAGGCCGACCATGCGAGCCGGGTGCTGGCGCTGCTGCCGGAAACCTTCGCGATGGAAGTCATCATGCGCATGCTGCGCATGGAGGCGGTGCAGAAGGAAGTGTTGAACGACGTCGAGCGCACCTTGCGCACCGAATTCATGTCGAACCTCGCGCGGACCAACCGCCGCGATGCGCACGAGATGATGGCGGACATCTTCAATAACTTGGATCGCACCACCGAAATCCGTTTCATGACCGCGCTGGAAGAGCGCAACAAGGACAGCGCCGATCGCATCAAGCAATTGATGTTCACCTTCGAAGACTTGAGCCGTCTGGACAGCGCTGGCATCCAAATTCTGCTGCGCGCGACCGAGAAGGACAAGTTGGGCCTGGCCCTCAAGGGTGCGTCGGAAGATCTGCGCAACGTCTTCTTCGGCAACATGTCGGAACGTGCGGCCAAGCTGCTCAAAGAAGACATGGGTGCAATGGGGCCGGTGCGCTTGCGTGATGTGGATGACGCGCAGATGCACATGGTCAAGCTCGCCAAAGACTTGGCGGCGCGCGGCGAAATCGTCATCTCCGACAACAAGGGCGGCGACGAGTTGGTGTACTAGCACAGCAACCAGTCGACGAAACGATGCGGGGCAACAGGCGGCATGGCCAAGGGCAGTGACAAGACGGGAAAAGGCGTTGGCGCCGATGATCCCCTCGCCCAGCTGGCCGCGGGCGACGATGACATTCCGTCGCTCGACGATCTGATGGCGATGGGCGCTGGCTTCGATCTGGCGGACGAGCCAGACGCTCCGAGTGACGGCGGTCTCGGCTCCTTTCTCGGCGGCAACAAGGCGGCTGCACCAGCACCCAAGCGCGGACTGGATGCGTTTTTAGAGGCTGAACCGGCCGAGCCCGTGTCGATGGAGTTGGACGCAAGCGGCATCAGCGATAGCGATCTCGACGCGTTGCTGGCCGACGCGGACTCCACGTTCGACACGCCGGCGGCCAGCTTCGGCGATGACAGTGCGGGCGAGCCGATCTCCGAA
Organism: Alphaproteobacteria bacterium; assembly: GCA_013297545.1. Classification (GTDB taxonomy): domain Bacteria; phylum Pseudomonadota; class Alphaproteobacteria; order Elsterales; family Elsteraceae; genus RDXE01. Next base: position 2,802 of record JAAFHH010000130.1, on the reverse strand, counting down.
GCCGCGTTCGACGCGCTGCTCGGCGGCGATGCGGAATTCGGCGCCCCCGTGGCGGCTGCGCCCGAGTTTGCCGACGCTATGTTCGGGGCAGCGAGCGACGAGCCGCTGGTTGACATGCCGGCGTTCGATGAAGACTTGGGCGAGAGCCTGCTGGCGACTGCCGGTTTCGATCCATTCGAGGAACCGCGGGCGGCACCGGCAGCCGCCGCGCGCTCGCGCAGGTTCCGCTTCGATCTTTCGTTCGACCGGGTCGAAGCCCCGCCGATGCCGGAGCCGGAGCCGGAGCCGGTGTTCTACGACGAACCGGACCCCGAACCGGAACCAGTGTGGGAGCCACCACCGCCGCCGCCGCCGCCGATGTTCTCCGAAGAGGAACTGGCGGCAGCACGGTCGGCCGCCTACGCCGATGGCGATGCGGCCGGGCGCCATGCGACGCTGCAGTCACTCGAACACCGGATTGCGCGCGCGTCGGAAGCAATCGCCGCCTCGCTGCCGCAAGTGCTGCAGGACCGGGAGCGCGCGGCCGAAGCGTTCTCCCACGAAGCAGCCCGGATCGCGCACGCGCTGGTCCGTCGCATGCTGCCGGACCTGACCCAGCGCTATGGTCTGGGCGAGATCGAAACAGTGGTGCGCGAAAGCTTGGCCAAGGCGATCGACCGGCCGCAGATCTTGGTGCGGGTCAATGCTGAGCTGATTGATGCCCTGAAGCCCCGGCTCGATGCGATTGCGCTTGAGCTTGGCTACCAGGGCCGGTTGATCCCGCTCGGCGACGCCAGCCTCGGCGACGGCGATGTGCGCTGCGACTGGGGTGAGGGTGGTGCCGAGCGCTTGACCCACCGCGCTTGGGATGAGCTTTCCGCCGTGCTGACTCGGGTGGTCGGCACACTTGAAACCGCGGCACCCGCCGCACCGACCGTCCTCGGACCAGGACGGTCATCCGCCGCGTAAGCGGCATCGTTAAAGGGGCATAGCATGGGCAGTTTCGATCTTTCCGATCTCGAACAAGTTCTGGAAGAAAGTCGGGAGTCCGACAAACCGAAAGAACTGGGCGCGGTCTACGACATTCCAGTGCAGGTCTCGGCCGTGCTGGGCAAGGCGACGATGCAGGTGAGCCAGCTGCTGAAGCTTGGTCGCGGTGCCGTCGTCGAACTCGACCGCAAGGTCGGTGAAGCGATCGACATCTATGTCAACAATCGGCTGGTCGCGCGCGGTGAAGTCATCATCGTCGACGAAAAGCTCGGCGTGACGATGACGGAAATCATCAAGTCCGACAAACTGAACTAGGCCGGATCGCAAACCCACCATGCGCCTCCTGATCGTTGGCACGCTTGAAGGACACCTAACCACCGCGGGCCGCATTGCCCATGCGCGCGGTGCGAAGGTGAGCCATGTGCCCGACGGAACGGCGGCCCTGGTGGCGCTACGCGCCGGGCAGGGCGCTGACCTCGTGATGGTCGACGTCAAGCAAGACGTTGCGGCCCTGGTGGTCAGCCTGAAGCAGGAACGCTTTCACGTGCCGGTGATCGCCTGCGGCATCGGCACGGATGCGCAAGCGGCCGTGCGGGCGATCAAGGCCGGTGCCAAGGAATACCTGCCGCTGCCGCCTGATGCGGAGCTGATTGCCGCGGTCCTCGAAGCGGTGGTCGAAGAAGCGAACGCCGTGATCGCAGCCGATGCGGCGATGCAGCGGGTGCTGAAGCTCGCCGATCAGATCGCGCCCTCTGAGGCGAGCGTGATGATCACCGGCGAGAGCGGGACGGGTAAGGAAGTGTTGGCCCGCTACATCCACCGGAAATCCAAGCGTGCGGCCAACAAGATGATCGCGGTCAACTGTGCGGCGATCCCGGAAAACCTGCTGGAATCCGAACTCTTCGGCCACGAGAAGGGTGCCTTCACGGGTGCCGTCGCGCGCCGGATCGGCAAGTTCGAAGAAGCGAGTGGCGGCACGCTGTTGCTCGATGAAATCTCTGAGATGGATTTGCGCCTGCAGGCGAAGTTGCTGCGCGCGGTGCAGGAACGCGAGATCGACCGGGTTGGCGGCTCGGCACCGGTCAAGATCGATATCCGTGTGCTGGCGACATCGAACCGCGACCTGCAGGCCGAAGTGCGCGCTGGGCGGTTCCGCGAGGATTTGTACTTCCGCTTGAACGTCGTGAACCTCGCCCTGCCGCCGCTGCGCCAGCGCCCGTCGGACATCGAGCGCCTGGCCGAGTTCTTTGCCCGCAAGTACGCCGACACCAATGGGATTGAGCCCCGCCCGCTCAGCCGTGCGGCGCTGGATAAGCTCAAGCGCTACGAATGGCCGGGCAATGTCCGGGAGTTGGAAAACACGCTGCACCGCGCGGTGTTGATCGCAACCGGCGATGACATCGGCGCCGAGGCGATCTTGCTGACTTCGTCGATGGTCGCAGCCCCGGTGCCGCCGGCGGCAACGGGTGCGGTTGCCGCCCCCAGTGCGATCGGCGACGAAGGCGGGCGCGGTGTGCGCACCGGCAGCATGACCGGCATGGTTGGCCGCACGGTTGAAGATGTGGAACGGGATCTGATCATCGACACGCTCAGCCACTGCTTGGGAAACCGCACCCACGCGGCCAACATCCTCGGCATTTCTATTCGCACATTGCGCAACAAGCTGAAGCTGTACCAGGAAGCCGGCATCGCCGTGCCGCCGCCTGGCGACAGCGACCGCGCGATCGCTTGAGGAGCTGAGGCACGATGGCCGTCGTCCCCGCCTCCCCCCGAGAGCGCGCCGAAGGGCTCGCAAAAAAAGCCATTGCGCCGATGATGCGCGGCGAAGTCGGG
>JAAFHH010000013.1 GCA_013297545.1 Alphaproteobacteria bacterium | reverse complement strand
GGAACGCGCTGGCAACACGCTTGCGCGCTTCTGGATCAATACGATCGGCGGCATTGGCGGTCTGGTCGATCTTGCGACGGTCGTCGGCATTCCGCGGCACGAAGAAGATTTTGGGCAGACCTTGGCGGTTTGGGGGGCTGGCGAAGGCCCCTACGTGATGCTGCCGCTGCTTGGGCCGTCGAACGTCCGCGATACCGTTGGCATGGTCGTCGATTTCTTCCTGGATCCTGCTGGTTACATCATCCGCGCAGAGTATGAGCGGGTGGTTTCCTACATGCGCACCGGAGTAGAAGTTGTTGACGGACGCGCGCGCATCCTGCAGGCGACCGATGATCTGGAACGCAACAGCGTCGATTACTACGCGCAGGTGCGCTCGCTCTACAAACAGCGCCGCGATGCGCTGATTCGCAATGGCGCCCCGCCGCCGGGCACCGAAGTGCCGGGCATGAGCAGCGAACTGCGGAACTGAGGGCTGAGATGACTCGTTTGTTGTCTGTGCTGTCCCGTCGCGCTGTGCTGACAGCCGCCGCGATCCTGGCTGCTGCTCCAGCGTTTGCACAAGACATCGCCTCAGCGTCGCGCACCTTCGTGGAACGCTTGACCGAAACCGCGGTGCGCGAGCTGACCGACAAAAGCTTGACCGACGCGGTGCGTGAGCAGCGCTTCCGCGCCTTGTTCACGGAAAGCTTCGATGTCGCTGCCATTGGCCGCTTCGTCGTTGGTGCCACCAACTGGCGCCAAGCGAATGAGGCCCAGCGCCGCGAATACCTGCAGCTGTTTGAGGCCACCACGGTGCGCACCTACAGCCAGCGTTTCACGGAATACTCGGGCGAACAGATCCGCATCGTCAGTGCGCGCGCCGAAAGCGACCAGTTGGCGCTGGTAACGGTCACGGTGATCACCTCCAGCGGTCCCGCACGGGTCGATTTCCGGGTACTGCGCACGGATGCTGGCCTGCGGGTCGTCGATCTGCTGGTCGAAGGGGCGAGCCTCGCCAATTCCCAGCGCGAAGAATTCACCAGCGTGATCCAGCGCGGCGGCGGTGGCTTGGAACCACTGCTCGATGTGCTGCGCCAGCGGGTGCAGCGCGCCGGCTAATCCGGTGCTGATCACCGATCCGCTGTTCTACCTCGTTGCTGTTCCAGCACTCCTGATCCTCGGTCTATCCAAGGGCGGCTTCGGCTCTGGCCTTGGCTTACTCGCCGTGCCGTTGATGGCGCTGGTGGTGACGCCCGTCCAGGCGGCGGCGATTATGCTGCCGATCTTGTGTGCGATGGATCTGGTCGGCCTGCGCGCATTCTGGCGCCGCGCACCCGTCACCGTGCTGGTGCTGGTGGTGCCGGCAGCGCTGCTCGGTATCACACTCGGCGCCCTCACCTTTCGCGACTTGAGCGTGCGCACGCTTGAAGTGCTGTTGGGCGTGATCGCCCTTGGCTTCACGGCGTGGCGGTTTGTGTTGGCGCAGCGCGTCGCCCAGCGCCCGCCGCCGGGCCGCTGGGCCGGACGGTTCTGGGGATTTGTGTCGGGCTACACCAGCTTCGTCGCCCACGCTGGCGGCCCGCCGCTCAGCATCTATCTGCTGCCGCAGCGCTTAGACAAGACGGTGTTCCAGGCGATCAACGTCGTGTTCTTCGCGGTGGTGAACTACGTCAAGTTGGTCCCCTACTGGTGGCTCGGCCAGTTCGACGGCAGCAATCTTGGCACTTCGCTCGTGTTGTTGCCCTTGGCGCCACTCGGCGTCTGGCTTGGCATTTGGTGCCACCACCGCCTGTCGGACCAGTGGTTCTACCGGATCTGCTACGCGGCCCTGGTACTGGCGGGTGTGAAGCTTGTCAGCGACGGGCTGTTGAAGCCGGGTGGATTGCTGGCCGCCGTCTAAGCCGCCGCCCTTGCTCCCTTCCAGTAGATCGCGCATATCATCGCGAATGAGACTGGTTTGCAGACGTTCGTGCGCGACATCTCGCTGAGATCCTGGCCCTGGCTGTCGCTTGGTCTGGCGGGTGTGGTGCTAGCGCCGGTGCTGGTGGTGCTGGCCCATGTCGGCGCGGACACGGATGGCCTGTGGGCGCACTTGGCGGCGACGACCTTGCCGCGCGCCATTGCCAACACTGTCGGCCTGGTCGTGCTGGTGGGAAGCGGCACCTTGGTGATTGGCACGGCGACGGCCTGGCTGGTCACCATGACGCGCTTTCCGGGCCGTAGGCTGGTCGAATGGGCGCTGCTGCTGCCGCTCGCCGTGCCGGCCTACGTGATGGCCTACACCTACACCGACTTGCTGCAGTTCGCCGGCCCGGTCCAGAGCGCTTTGCGCGGCTGGTTCGGCTGGCGGCGCGGCGATTATTGGTTTCCGGAGATCTACAGCCTCGGCGGGGCGGCCTTCGTGCTGACCTTCGTGCTCTACCCCTACGTCTACGTGCTCGCCCGTGCGACGTTCCTCGGCCAGAGTGCGTGTGCGCTCGAAGTGGCCCGCACGCTTGGGCGCACCGGGTTTGGCATTTTCACCTCCGTCGCCTTGCCGCTCGCCCGCCCGGCGCTGGTCGCCGGTGTCGGCTTCGTGATCATGGAAACGCTGGCGGACTTTGGCGCGGTCCGCTTCTTCGAAGTGCAAACCTTCACCACCGCGATCTACGCGACGTGGACGGCGACTGGCGACATCGCCGCCACGTCTGCACTGGCATCTTGCCTGATTGGGGCGGTCGGCCTGCTGGTGGTGCTGGAACGCGTCAGCCGCGGCGCCGGGCGGGTCACCCACTCGACCCAGCGCTACACCACCTTGCCGACGGCGCGGTTGACCGGTGTGCGCGCCGCAGCGGCGCTCGCCGTCACCACCGTGCCGATCCTGATCGGCTTCGTGCTGCCAGCCGCCGTGTTGATCGGCTTGCTCTGGGGGGCGGAGACCTGGGTTCCCTGGCCGCGCTTCGTGCAGCTGGTCGCCAACACTGTCAGCGTTGGGCTGCTGGCGGCCTGCGTGGTGGTGCCGCTCGCGATTGCGCTGACGGCGGCGATGCGCACCGGTGCCCGCGCCAGACCGCTACACCGGGTCGCGGCCAAGGCGGTCAACCTTGGCTACGCCACCCCTGGGGTGGTGATTGCGATCGGTGTGGTGGTGGTGATCGGCTGGGTTGATCACGCCCTCGGCGCACTTGGTGTGGAGCGCTTGGTGCTCGGCGGGTCGCTGGCAGCGCTGATGTACGCCTATCTGGTGCGGTTCTACGCTGTGGCGGCGGAGCCGGTGGCGAGTGGTTTCCACAGCATCCGCCCGTCGATCGAGGCGGCCGCGCGCGTGCTGGGGGCGGCGGGGCCGCGGGTGTGGCTGCGCGTCCATCTACCGCTGCTGCGGCCAGCTGTGCTGGCAGCAGCAATCCTGGTGCTGGTCGATGTGATGAAGGAACTGCCGGCGACCTTGCTGCTGCGGCCGTTCAACTTCGACACGCTGGCCGTCGAAGCCTTCCAACTCGCCCGGACGGAGCGCTTAGACGAGGCAGCCCTGCCGGCACTGGTGATCGTGCTGGCAGGGCTGGCCCCGGTGGTTCTGTTGTCTCGGATGATGGGGCAGAGCCGTGCTGGCGCTGCCCCAGTCCGGGTTTAACGACGGCTGATTTCGAACAGCGCGGTCGTGCCGCTGACTTCGTTCAGCATGACCAAGAGCGGACGGCCGGTCGGGCTGTCTTGCGCGCTGATCACCATCAAGCCTTCGGGACCGAGGTCGCCGGCCTGACCCTGTTCGTGGTTGCCCGCAAAGTTGCGGGTGGTCACGTAGTCGATGAAGCGGGGTGCGCGCGGGTTGGTGACGTCGTAGATCATCACGCCGCTGATCCGCTCGAGACCAATGAACGCGTAGTGGCGGTCACCGGTGCTCCAGATCGCCACCGCTTCCGGCTCCGGACCTTTGTCGTCCGAGCGGGCCTTGGCACCCGCGCGCTGGTGGTCCGCATTGAACTGCTGGGGCAGGCGCTCGAGTGTCACGCGCTCGAACTCTTCACCGGTATCCCAAACGAGCTTGCCTTCGTCGTCCCAGATCGACATCGAGCGGGCGCCGAACACATAGATCTGCTCGTGCAGGCCTTGGGCGTTGACGCCCATCGTGCTGGACGCGCGCAGGCGGCCCAGGTTCTCCGGCCGCTGCAGCTCAGCCGCGTTCGGGAAGGCGCGCGGGTCGAGCTTCAGATCGGCGATGCGGACTTCTTCAGAAAAGCCGCGGTAGTCGCGGGCATCACCTTCGTTGGCGGTGATGTAGAAGGTGCGGCCACCGACCTGGTAGCTCGCGATCGCATCGGGTTGGTACATGCCGAAGATCGGCCAGGTGCGGATCTGCGCGCGATCGCCACGGTCCGAGGCATCAAGCCCGTTGATGCCATGGTCCTTGTAGCCAAGGCCGACCAGACGCCGCACGGTCGCGGTGTCGAGGTCGATGATGGCAAGCCCGTTGTTTTCCTGCAGCGTCACGACGGCGGTTTTGCCGTCGGCTGAGAACGCGATGTATTCCGGCTCCAGATCCTGGGCGATGGTCGCACCCGGCTTGCCGATGCGCATGCCAGCCGGCAGCGAGGTGAAGCTGCGGAAATCTGCCGTGCGGACATTGCGCTGCGTCAGGTTGCGCACCCCCGGATAGGTGTCGATCACCGAGACCGAACCTTCGGGGTCGATGGTGTAATCCGCGTTCGGCTCGCCTTCATTGGCGGTCAGCACCCAGCGGCCATCGGGGGAGAAGGCGATCATGTCCGGCAGCGCGCCGACGGTCACTTGGGAGAGGAAGCGCCCCTGCGCGTCGAAAAACACGGCTTTGCCGGGATCGGTGCGCACCGCGTTTTCAACCGCGACGGCGATCACGCCATTGTGGCTCGCGACCGAGTTCGCCGCGGCCCCATAGCGCTTCAGATCGATCTGGCCGACGCGGGCGGGCGTACGCGGGTTGCGGATATCCAGGATATCGATGCCGCCGGTTTCGCCGTTGACGACGAACAGGCGCCGGGTCGCGCGGTCGTACGCCGCGATCTCGGCAGCGGACTTGTTGAAACTGCCGTGAGCGAAGCGGCCAAGGAACTCCAGGGCAATCTCCGGTTGCGGGCGGGGGGTCTGGGCCAGCAATGGGCTCGCAGCTGTGGCGAGCATCACGGCACCAAGGGTCAAGGCGCGCAGCATCATCGCAGGGGTCTCCTCTATAGCGACCGGCGGGAAGTGGGCATTGCGGCGATGAATGACCAGCACAGCGCGGTGACGGTTCTGTGAAGCTTTGACGTCAGAGCGCGTGGCGCATCCAGACGTTTGGTTCGGTGTAGGTGATGGTGTCGCCGTTTATGACGACTGGCTGCAGCGCCCCTGGCACAGTCCAGCGGCCGGCGGTGGGAGGCTCCAGCCCGGTCCACTGGCGCCATTGGTCGCGCGTGCCGGGGATGACCATGGACTGGTCAGCGATGCTGAGGATCGTTGCCCCCATGCTTTCGTGCAGACCCACCCAGGGATCGAACCGCCGGCCCTGATCATCGCGGCGGTTGAGATAGTCCGCCATCGCCTGGTCGGGGAATTCGGCTTTGCGCGTTGGCCGCACCGGGGCGACTAGGGCCTGACAGCCATGCGCCCGGGCAGCGGCTTTGAACGCGGTCAACAGGCGGCGCGCATGCCCCGCACCGCGGTAGACCGGTGGGATTGTGATCGCCAGTGCGGAGGCGAGTGTGGGCCGCTCACCCGCGGTTGCCAGCGCCTGGGTGAACACCCAGTCCCAACCGCTCGCGGGCAGCGGGGCGGCGGGGTCCCACACGAACGGCACGGCGTTGCCGATCGCGAGGATGGTGTCGTCGCCCGCGATCAGCGCCAGGTTGAAGTCGGCAAACAGCCGGGTCATCGGCCCCCAGTGGCGATCGGCGACCGGGCTTTCCATCATAAACGCGGGCCAGGCGGCGGCTGTCGCGGCGAGCGCGGCGACGTCGAGGTCCGGGCGATCGGCGAGGCGGATCAGCCTCATGTCACGAACGCGTGGCTGACCCGGGGCAGAGCCGTGTCGACGCGCAAGGTGATGGTGAACTGCGCCACGTCCGGGCCGCCGAAGCCGGCACCGCGACCGATCTTAATGACCACCCGGTCGCGGCGCGGCGGCAGGTGGGTCACGTGCAGCTGGCCCGGCAGGCTTTCGATCCGGAATGCCGGCACGCGGGGCAGCTCGACGCGCTGCGCATCGCGCGGCAGATTGATCACCAGCACACCGCCCGGCGCGATGCGCAAGACCGCGGTCGAGGCATCACCCGGCTGCACGAACTGGGTGCCGGCTTCAAAGCGCACGTCGGCCTCACCCGGCGCTTGGGCGCGGGCGGGAAGCGCACTGACCAAGGCCAGCAGAACAGTACGGCGGCACACCATCGGTCGCGAAGATGCCTCGTCGGCGCGGTGCTTGTCCAGGTGCAGGCAGCACCCTACTCTAGACGCCAACGCAGATGCTGCTGGACAGGAGAGACACGTGAAGAACCTCGGCGGGTTGATGAAGCAAGCACAGGCCATGCAGCAGAAAATGGTCGACGCGCAGGCGAAGCTCGACGCCATGGAGGTCGAAGGGGCCGCTGGCGGTGGCATGATCAAGGCGACCTTGACCGGCAAGGGCGAGCTCAAGCGGATCAAGATCGACCCCAAGGTCTGCGACCCGAGCGATGTTGAGATGTTGGAAGACCTCATCATCGCTGCCGTCAACGATGCGCGCGCCAAAGCCGATGAGATGGCCAAGGATGCGATGGCGGGTGCGACGGCCGGCCTGCAGTTGCCGCCCGGCATGAAGCTGCCGTTCTAGCCATGGTGCGCGCGGGCGATGGCGGGCCGATCCAACGCCTGATCCAGGCGCTTGCGAAGTTGCCGGGCCTCGGCCCTCGCTCTGCCCGGCGCACGGCACTCGCCCTGCTGCGCCAGCGCGAGACCTTGCTCGATCCGCTGGCAGCCGCGATCGAAGAGGCCAGGCGCTCGGTTTTGACCTGCCGGGTCTGTGGCACCCTCGACGGCACTGACCCGTGCGGGATCTGCACTGACCCCGCGCGCGATGCCAGCCGGATTTGCGTGGTCGAGCAGGTGGGGGATCTGTGGGCGATCGAGCGGGCGGGGGGCTGGCAGGGCCGCTACCACGTGCTGGGCGGCACGCTGTCGCCGCTCGCGTCGGTCGGGCCAGACCGCTTATCGATCGACGCGCTGCTGGCGCGTGCGGCGGAAGATGGCGTGCGCGAAGTCGTCTTAGCGCTCAACATCACGGTCGATGGGCAGACGACGGCGCATTACCTGGCGGACCGGCTGGGCTCCAGTGGTGTGGCGGTGACCCGCCTGGCACAAGGCGTGCCGCTGGGCGGTGAACTCGACTATCTGGATGATGGCACCTTGCTCGCAGCACTAGCGCAACGCCGTTAGGTCAAATCTTTCCAGATTGAACGAAAGTACTGACCCGCAGAGGGAAATATGGCAGAACAGCGTCAACGCGTCGCGGAGACTGGTTCTTGAACACACCCCCTCAATCCACGGCCCGGTTGGGCGATCTGAGTGCCGAAGAACTGGAAAAACGCCAGAAGATCGGCCAGCAACAAGAAAAGATTGCCCGTCAGACTTTGGATCTTGGCCGCAAAGAAGCCCTAGACGGGCAAGCGACGATTGTCGGCGAACGGTTTCAGAAGCTCGCCACCTTGATGCAGGCCAGCTTCATCCCGCCGGAAGTGCAGTGGGACATCCTGGACGACGCGAAGCAGATCGAGCTGCAGGCCTGCGTCAAGCGCGTCGATGAATTGTTCGAAAACGCGATCGACGCGGCGAAGAAAAGCCAAGACATCGTGCGTGACACGGCACTCAAGCGCTCGCGCACGATCTTCGCCCGGGCGATGCAGCTGGGTGCCGATGAACGCTTTCGCGAAGCCGTGCTGAAGCGCTTGGATGTGGTGCAGCAAACCACCATCCGCGGCGACAGCCAAAAAGCCAAAATCGACATGAAGGAGTGGCACGAGGCGGCCGGCATCGACGACAGCCCCGGCGGGCGGGAGCGTCGGCGCCATCACCGGTTTTCCGACCCGGTGCTGGAAGTCCATGTCGATGGCACCAGCTATGCGACCGCCAATTGGTCGATCGGCGGCCTACTGATCGTCGCCCAACTGCCGCTCGCCAAAGGCAAGACGTTCCGGGTGCGCCTGCACAACGCAGATTTTCCGGCGTTCTACGCCGATACGGTCGAAGTCGTCGGTAACGACACCGCGGCGAAACGGATCGCGCTGAAGTTTCGCGCCGCCGACAACGCCACGTTGCAGATCATTCGGGAACTGAAGGTGGCCGGTCGCGAGCCTCGCTAACCGGCCGCCGGTTAGATCTTGATCAGGCCGTACTGGGAATACTTCGGACGTGCTGGGAACATCCAGGCTTCGATGGCGAAGCGCGTGTCGATCATGCCATCAGTCAGGTAGGTCCGGTGGACGTTCATTTGGTCGAACACAATGGCATCGCCAGGTTCCACCGGCGGCGCCCACAGCTTGTCGAGGCCGAACAGCTCCGCGATCGTTTCTTCAAACACTTCCCAGCCAACCGTGGCTCCCACTTGGCCGCGCACCAGTTCGGTGTTCAGCTTTTGCGGCAGGATCTCAATCCCCGGACGATCTATGCCGGCATCGGAAAGTGCCACCCAAAAGTTAATCGTTGCCGTGCCGTCACCGCCAAAGAAGGTCGCGTCCTGGTGGAACACGCGGCGGACGTCGGCCGTGATGTCTGACTGGCGCACCGAAGACTTGACGCTGCCGATCCACGGTTCGGAGCCGAGGAACGCTTCAGCGAGCTCAGTGATCCGTGAGTTGTGGATCTGACGCGCGAATTCATTGGTCGCTGACGGCGCCAGCAGCATGGGGACCGAGCCAAAGCTGCGGAACATCTTCAGTGCCTTGGGTGTTGTGGCGGCATCCAAGAAGCTGAAGTAGGCGGTTCTCGCCATCGGCAGGCCAGCATCGTTTGCGGCTAAGGCGAGGTCACAATCGATGAAGGTCTGGCGCACCAGCGGCTGGAGCGCCAGGGCGGCTTCGCGCGGGATGGCGTTGCGCATCACCAGGCAGCCATAATCGTCGAGGGCGGTGATCATGTCGTCGAGGGTTGCGCTGCGCGTATCAAAGATCGGCAGGGAGCTTGGATAGCCAGCCCCAGGCGAGCGGCCACCCGCCAGATGCCGGCTCGCCACCCGCGCTGGCGCTCGCTTCAAGCGGTTTTCGCCGCAGGTCTGGCGGATCCACAGGCCGTTGATGTGGCCATGTTCGAACGAACAATGATCTGCGAGCTCGAGAGCAGCATCAATGCCATCGCGCCACAGGCCGGTTTCCGCACACATGAACAGCTTGTTCATCAGCGCGCCCATGTTGTGCGGTTCGCGCGCCAAAACAGCGGTGAGGATGGCATCGGCCTCGTGGAAGCGCCGGTTGTCGAGCAGTGCCTTGGCTTCGGCGAGTGCCGCTTCCGCGTCAAACGCGACGGCTTCGATGGACATCCTGACCCCCTGGAGCGTTAACCAAACACAACGCTCATAACCCTAGCAAATCCGGCCCAAGCGGCAAAGCGCGCATATCCGCACAGTCGGTGGACTACCGCGCTTTGCCGCGAGGAGGGATCGCCTACCGCTCGATGCACATGGCGATGCCCATGCCGCCGCCGATGCACAAGGTGACCAGACCACGCTTGGCATTGCGCTTGGCCATTTCGTGCAACAGCGTGACCAGCACGCGCGCACCGGACGCGCCGATCGGGTGACCGATCGCAATCGCCCCGCCATTGACGTTGAGCTTGGCCGGGTCGATCCCGAGGTCCTTGCCCACCGCGAGCGCTTGGGCAGCAAACGCCTCGTTCGCTTCCACGAGGTCGACGTCGGCCATGGTCCAGCCGGCGCGCTCCAGCGCCTTGCGGCTGGCGGGCACCGGGCCGATGCCCATGATCGAAGGGTCAACCCCGGCGGTCGCCCAGGAGACGATGCGGCCGAGCGGGGTAACGCCGCGCTTGGCAGCCGCAGCGGCATCCATCAGCACCACGGCAGCCGCACCATCGTTGATGCCAGAGGCGTTGCCCGCGGTCACCGTACCGTCCTTGGAAAAGGCCGGACGCAGCTTCGCCAAACTGTCCATCGTGGTGCCGTGCTTCGGGTATTCGTCGTCCGAGACCACCACGTCGCCCTTGCGGGACTTCACGGTGACCGGGACGATCTCGTCCTTAAAGCGGCCGGCCTTTTGCGCGGCTTCGGCTTTGTTCTGGGAGGCGAGTGCGAACTGATCCTGCTCGTCGCGGGTCAGCTGCCAGCGCTGGGCGATGTTCTCGGCCGTGACACCCATGGCGTAGCCTTGGAAGGCATCCGTCAGGCCGTCCTTCATCATGGTGTCGAGCATTTGGGCGTCGCCCATTTTGACGCCGTTGCGCAGATGCATAACATGCGGCGCGAGGCTCATGCTCTCCATGCCGCCGGCGACAATCACGTCCGCGTCGCCCGCAACAATCGCCTGATACCCAAGGGCGGCAGCGCGCAAGCCCGAGCCGCAGAGCTGGTTGATGCCGAACGCCGTGCGTTCTTGCGGGATGCCGGCCGCCATTGCGGCCTGGCGGGCTGGGTTCTGGCCTTGGCCCGCGGACAGGATCTGGCCCATCACCACTTCATCGACCTCCGCCGCCTCGGTCTTCGCGCGGGTCAGCACTTCGCGGATCGCGATTTCACCCAGTTGGTGGGCGGTGAGCGTCGACAGTGCGCCGTTGAACGATCCAACCGGCGTGCGTGCGGCCGCGGCAATAACGACTTCAGCCATGGTGGTGTCCTCCCTGCAGGTTTGGTCTCTGGTCGAGATAGTTCTTACTTAGTGCGTCTACCCCCAAGTTGGCTATGGCACTTTAGGCGTGGGCGACACACCACTCGGCGATCGGCTGCCACACCAGCGGTTTGGCGCGGGCTGACGCGATCATGCCGATGTGGCCGAGCGGGATGGTCTGCAGCGTCGCCCCCGGCCAGGCATGCGCGAGTGCCGCGGCGGAGGCCGGCGGCACGATACGGTCGCCCTCCGGCACCAGCACCAGACACGGAATATCGCCCAGCTGATCTGCCCGCACCGGCCGGCCGGCGAGCCGCCAAGCCCCGCGCGCAACCGTGTTGTGGCCGTACCACTCCGCCAGACACGTCCGCGCGATTGGTCCAGCGAGCGGCACGCCATCGTTGATCCAATCCTCCAGCGCGACAAACGCCTGTGCGCCGGGGCTGTTGGACGCCAGGCGCGCGAACGCCGCGAACTTGGTGATCACCAAGTAGGGGTCGAGGCCCGCGAACAGCGCCTGCAAACCATCGGTCGGCAGAAAGCCGATCCGGTCGATCCAGGGCAGCAAAAAGGGGGTGGCGGCGGCCAGCCGGTCGGCTTCGGCGGGGCTCGCGTGGAAGTCGTAGGGGGTTGCCAGCATGACGGCGTGGGCGATGTCGCGCGCGCGCCGGCTGGCGAGGCCAAGCGCCAACAACCCACCCATGCAATAGCCGCCAAGCCCGATCGGCCCGCCGTAGCGATCAAGCGCCGCATCGAGGGCTGCTTCCAGCGGCCCGCAGATCACATCGGTCAGATCAAAGCCGCACTCGATCGTGCCGGGCGTGCCCCAATCGACCAACAGCACCCGCACCCCGGCGGTAGCCAGCCAGCGGCAGAGGCTGCGGTGTTCGGCCAGGTCGAGGATATAGGCGCGGTTGATCAGGGATGGCACCAGCAGCAGCACCGGCGCGCTTACCGGTAGATCCCCGCCATAGTCGAGTAGGCGGATTGGCCCACTCTGCCAGAGCGTCGGCACCTCCGGCAGGTCGCGGCGGTAGGGGTGGCGGCGATAGGCCAGCACGCCCGTCAGAAACCGGCCCAAGCGCTGGCGACCCGCCTGCTCAAGGGCGTGTGCAATCGCCTCAGGGGCGAGCCCGGCTGCGGCGGCGCTCCACTGGCTTGCGCGGCTTGCCAGGGCCGGCTTCCAGTTGAGCGAGCCGTTGTTCAAGCTCGCCAACGCGAGCCCGGAGGTCATGGAGCTCAGCCAGACCCACCCGAGGTGCAGCGGCAGCGGGCGCGGGCCTTGGCGAGGCGGAGGGAGGGGTTGTGACATCGCGCTCACCCTCGGCCACCGGGCTGGTCGGCGACAAGCCCCACAAGCGTGCCAGGATCTGCGGCAATTCGGCGTCCCCTGCCATCGCCGCCAGCTGATCCTGCCAAAGATCCAAAAACGCCTCCGCCAGCGCTGCCGGATCGGCAGGGTCGCGAGGGGGCGCAGGCGGGGGCGGGGGGGAGACCATCGGCGGTGACTATAGGCGATGTCGGCTTCGCGCGGCTACTTGCCATGGTGCTTTGGCTGGCAGAATGGCATGCTCGTGGCGATGTCGTCCCTCTGGCAGCTGGCGCCGTTTGATACGAGTGCTTGGCATCCGCGCTTATCCTCCTTGTGGCAGTGCTGGGAAAGCCTGCCGCGCCACGCTGGTGTTCTGCCCAGCAGAACCGACTTCGACCCGCTGATGGTGCCGCAGTCGCTGTCCAGCCTGTGGTTGATGGATGTCGAACGCGAGCCGTTTCGCCTGCGCTACCGGCTGGCGGGCACCAATGTCGTGCGTGCGCTGGGGGGTGAGCCGACCGGTCGTTATGTGGACGAGGTGCGGCCGACCACTTGGCGCTCGCCGGGTGTCTATGACCGGCTCTGGCAGGCGGTGGAGGAGGGCGTGGCGAGCTACGGCTCGATGGCGCCGCGCATGAACATCGAAGCGCCGTGGACCCGCATAGAAAGCCTGGTGCTGCCGTTCGCCAGCGATCACACCCACGTTGATCTGCTGATGGGGGCATCCGTGTTCCACCGCTCCGACGGGCGTTTCCTTTAGCCATCTGGACAGACGCGGGCGAACCGCTTACCTCCCGCGCTTCGATGAACCCGCTCGACCGCCTAGAGACCTACGACTACCCGCTGCCGGCGCAGCTGATCGCGGACCGGCCGCTGGTGCCGCGCACCCGCGCGCGCCTGCTGCGGATCACGGCCGCGGGGTTGGCCGATCACACGATCGGCGATCTGGCGGGCCTGCTCGACCCCGGTGACCTCGTGGTGGTCAACGACACCCGCGTGATCCCGGCCCGGCTTTATGGTCAGCGCGGGGTGGTGCCGATCGAGGTGCAGCTGCACCGCCCGCTCGGCCCCGATGCCTGGCGGGCGTTCGCGCGGCCGGGCAAGCGGCTGAAGCTGGGGGACACCATCGCGTTCGCGGATCTCAGCGCCACTGTCACCGCCAAGGGCGACGACGGGCTGGTCGACCTTACCTTCAGTGCCAGCGGTATCGCCCTCGATCAGGCGATCGAGCGGGTTGGCTTGATGCCGCTGCCGCCCTACTTGAAGCGCCGGCCGGATGAGCAGGATCGCTTGGACTACCAAACTCGGTTCGCGCAGCACGCCGGCTCCGTCGCCGCCCCAACCGCCGGGCTGCACTTGGCGGACGATGTGCTGGCGGCCCTCACAGCCCGCGGGGTGCGCCGGGCTGCCGTCACCCTGCACGTCGGGGCCGGCACCTTCCTGCCGGTCAAGACCGACGATGTGCGCGACCACCGCATGCATGCGGAATCCGGCCGCCTGCTGCCGGAAACCGCAGCCGCCATCGCGGAGACCCGGGCGGCGGGTGGGCGGATCATCGCGGTTGGCACCACGGCCTTGCGGGTGCTGGAGGCAAGTGGCGGCGCCCCGTTCGCCGGTGACATCGACTTGTTCATCCGCCCAGGCTACCAGTTCCAGGTGGTCGACCGCTTGCTGACCAACTTCCACCTGCCGAAATCGACGCTGGTGATGCTGGTGGCAGCCCTTGCTGGCCTGGATCGCATCCAAGCGGCCTACGCGCACGCGATTGCCCAGGAATACCGGTTCTTTTCCTACGGCGACGCCTGCTTGATCGATCGGATTGCGCTATGACCCTGGGGTTTGCTTTGCTCGGTGCAGACGCCGGTGCGCGCCGTGGCCGGCTTACCACGGCGCACGGCACGGTGGAGACACCCACCTTCATGGCAGTCGGCACGGCTGCGACCGTGAAGGGGCTGACCCCGGCGATGGTGGCGTCGACCGGGACCGGCATCGTGCTCGGCAACACCTACCACTTGATGTTGCGCCCGGGGGCGGAGCGGATCGCCAAGCTCGGCGGTCTGCACCAGTTCATGCAGTGGCCAGGCCCGATCCTGACCGACAGCGGCGGCTACCAGGTCATGAGCCTTGCCGGCCTGCGCACCCTGAGCGAGCAGGGCGTGGAGTTTCGCTCCCACCACGACGGCTCCAAACACATGCTGTCGCCCGAACGCTCGACCGAGATCCAGCACCTGCTCGATGCCACGATCACCATGGCGTTCGACGAGTGCACGCCGTTTCCAGCGACGGAAGATGTCGCAGCCCAGTCCATGGCGCTCTCCATGCGCTGGGCCAAGCGCTCGCGCGATGCGTTCGTTGCGCGCGATGGCTATGGCCAGTTCGGCATCGTGCAGGGTTCGGTCTACCCGGATCTGCGCCAGCAGTCGGTCGACGCGCTGCTGCAGATCGGCTTTGAGGGCTATGCCGTCGGTGGTCTCGCGGTGGGCGAACCGCAAGCCGAGATGTTCCGCGTGCTGGAACACACGACACCAGCGCTGCCGGCCGATCGGCCGCGCTACTTGATGGGCGTCGGCAAGCCGGGCGACCTCGTCGGCGCCGTGGCGCGCGGCATCGATATGTTCGACTGCGTGATCCCAACCCGGTCCGGCCGCACGGGCCAGGCGTTCACGCGGGCAGGCCCGCTCAACATCCGCAACGCCCGCTATGCCGATGATCCGCGCCCGCTCGATCCGGAGTGTGCGTGCCCCGTCTGTGCCGGCGGCTTTTCCCGCGCCTATCTGCACCACCTCGTGCGCTCCGAAGAGATGCTGGGGCCGATGCTGCTGACCTGGCACAATTTGAGCTACTACCAAGATCTGATGGCGATGATGCGCCAGGCGATCGAGGCAGGCACCTTCGCCCAGTTCCAAACCCAGTTCACCGCCGACCAAGCCCGAGGGATCGCGCCATGACGACCGACGTCTCTGCTCTCAGCCAACTGGGCCGCCCGACCGAGCAGCCGGCCACGCCCGAGACGGCCGTGTTGGAAACCGTGCCAAACCCGCACCCCGGCACGACCTATCTGGTGCGCTTCGTCGCCCCGGAATTCACCTCGCTCTGCCCGATGACCGGCCAGCCGGACTTCGCGCACCTGGTGATCGACTATGTGCCGGCTGAGCGCTTGGTTGAGTCCAAGTCGCTGAAACTGTTCCTCACCAGCTTCCGCAACCACGGCGCCTTCCACGAAGACTGCACGATCGGCATCGCCAAACGCCTGATCACCGCGATGCAGCCCACTTGGCTGCGCATCGGCGGCTACTGGTACCCACGCGGCGGCATCCCGATCGACGTGTTCTGGCAGACCGGTGCTCCGCCCGAGGGTTTGTGGCTGCCGGATCAGGGCGTGCCGAGTTATCGGGGGCGGGGGTAGGGGTTAGGCTGCACGGGTCAGCGCCCGGTGCACCGCCTCCGGGTCGCGATCGATCACGATCAGGTAGGCGCGCGTCGGGCCTTCGGGCACCCGCTGCTTTTGTTCCCAATGCCGCAGCGTCTTGACCGAAAAACCAAACCGTCCCGCGAATTCCTCCTGCGTGAGGCCAAGGCGCACGCGGATCGCCTTCACGTCGATCTGCTGCGGCACATGGACCACATAGTCGGCTGGATCGGCGGTACCTTCGGCATAGGCAATCGCCTGTTCCAAGCCACGCCGGATGCCGTCGGCAACAGAGCTGGTCATGGTTTGGTCCTCCTGGCGTAGGTGCTGACCAGATAGGCCGTCAGCTGGCGAAAGTCGTTGCGGTCGGCTTGGCTGAGGTCAGCTTGGTCGTTCTTGGCGTAGGCGGTCAGCGCAAACAGCGGCATACCGTCAGTGTGGTAGAAGTATATCACCCGAGCCCCGCCCCGCTTGCCGCGACCCTCCAGCGCCCAGCGCAGTTTGCGAACACCGCCGGTACCGGCGATCACATCACCGGCAACAGGATGGTGGGCGAGGTAGTCGACCAAAAGCCTGAGCTCAGGTTCGCTCATCATGTCGCGCGTGGCTGAGAGGAACTGCTTAGTCTCGACAACGGTGACCGGGGGACGCGCCGGATTGCCCCAGAGATGCTCCATTGGCGTACTTCGCCGCAAGACATCTTTCAGCGCTATTCGATCGCGGTTCGTCCGCCGTCACACGCTGACAGTGCGGGTAGTCTACACATTAAACCGGAAGTGAAAAATATCCCCATCGACCACGGTATACTCTTTGCCTTCTGCCCGCATTTTGCCGGCGTCCTTTGCCCCTTGTTCGCCGTTGCAGGCGACGAAATCGTCGTAGGCGATGGTTTCGGCGCGGATGAAGCCTTTTTCGAAGTCGGTGTGGATGACGCCAGCGGCTTCTGGTGCCTTCGCCCCTTGGCGGACCGTCCAGGCGCGGGCTTCTTTGGGGCCGACGGTGAAGAAGGTGAGCAAGCCGAGCAGGCCGTAGCCCGCACGGATCACCTGGTCGAGGCCAGCCTCATTCAGGCCGAGGGCGGACAGGTAGTCGATCTTTTCCTCCGCGGTCTCTAGCGTGGCCACCTCCGCTTCGATTGCAGCAGATCG
>JAAFHH010000129.1 GCA_013297545.1 Alphaproteobacteria bacterium | reverse complement strand
AGCTCCTCCCCCCGCAAGCGGGGGGAGGCTGGGAGGGGGGGACACGAGGGATGCGGGTGTTTCTATCGACCTGTGACGTCCGGGGACCCTCAGCGGCTGGTCCCCCCCTCCCCCCTCCCCCCGCTTGCGGGGGGAGGGGTTTGGCGAGCGGCTTTTACCAATTGAATTAGATACTTGCGAGCCGCGTCTGCACTCTCAACCGGCTGATCGAACCCAAGGCGCGCGACCGCGCCACCCTGGCGCAGATCCATCCCATCGCGGTCGATGCCGGTCATCACCCAGTCCTCCCCGTCGAGCCCCAACAGCCCGTGCGCATAGGCCAGCACGGCATCGCCGTGGTCCGCGTTCATGTGCTCGATGATGTCAGCTTCCGCAGCCAACAGGGCGGCACTGGTCGCCGGCCCAATCACTCGCTCCGGTTCAATCCAGCGCGCGCGGCCGAAGCCGGCGATCAGGTGCACAGCACTTGGCACCAGCCGGTACATCTGGAAATCCGGCAGATCGCGAAAGGCGGCTGATTCGGGGTGGCGCCGGCAGTAGCGTTGGAACGCCACGGCATCGTCGACCACCGCGATTTCGCCCATCAGTGCAACCCGCGCCCCCGTCATCGCGGCATCGAGCCCGTGCGTGCCATCGAGCAGCAGGCAACCCCGGCCATCTTCGGCCAAGTTCTTGGTGTGCTGGGCGAGGCCCGAGAACAAAAACACCGGGCAACCCGTACCATCCAGCGCGGTCAACGCGATCGACCCGTAGGGCATGCCGCCCGGCATCGTGGTTGCCAGCGTGCCGCGGTCGCGCCCACGCACCAGGCGGCGCGCAATCGCGATCGTGCCTTCGGGGGCGGGTTGGTGCTCTGCCATGGTTCCTCCAAGATTGCCGGCTTAGGATGGGTGCCACGCCACCCGCGGACAAGGATTTGGACTGTCCATGCCGAAAGCCACGATCGCACTCGTCGATGACGACCGTAACATCCTCACCTCCGTCGCTCTCGCGTTGGAGGCGGAAGGGTTCGAGATCCGCAGCTATTCCGACAGTGAGCTCGCACTGCGCGACATCGTCGCCCGGCCGGTGGATCTCGCCGTGCTGGACGTCAAGATGCCGCGCCTCGATGGCTTCGAGTTGCTGACGCGGCTGCGCAAAACCTCCGCCCTGCCGGTGATTTTCCTCACCTCCAAGGACACAGACTCAGACGAAATCCGCGGCTTTGACGCCGGTGCGGACGACTACATCCGCAAACCCTTCAGCCAAGCCCTGCTGATCGCCCGCATCCGCGCCCTGTTGCGCCGGCGCGACAGCGAACGCGATATGGAAGTGGTTGTGCGCGGTCAGATGACCTTGGACCCTGCGCGCCACGAAGTGACCTGGAAAGGCAAAGCAGTCGACCTCACCGTCACCGAGTTCCTGATCGTCACGGCACTCGCCCAGCGCCCCGGCCATGTCAAGAGCCGCGACAATCTGCTGGACGCCGCCTACGGCGAAGATGGCGGCTATGTCGATGATCGCACGATCGACAGCCACATCAAGCGCATCCGCAAAAAATTCAAAGTGGTCGACGCGGAGTTTGAGGCGATTGAGACCCTCTACGGGGTTGGCTACAAGTACGCTGCCGAGTAATGCGGCGGGTCTCGCCGCTCACCCGCCGGATCCTCGGCGTCAATGTCTTTGCCCTGCTGGTGTTGGCTGGTGGGATTTTCTACCTCGACCGCTATCGCAACAACCTGATCGATGCGGAATTTGAGACCATCACGGCGCAGTCCCGCCTGCTCGCCGGGGTGCTGGCCGAAATCGCGGTCGAGGAGGGGGAGGGCGACCCCGATCAGCTAACCATCCCGGTGGAAACCGCGCGTCTGCTGGTGCGCCGGATCGTCTCCTCCAGTGCCGTGCGCGTGCGGCTCTATGGCGGCGGCGGTCAATTGGTGACCGACAGCACGCTGATCGGCCGCGGCCAAGCGGCGATCCAAGTGCTGCCACTGCCGACCCCGCCGAAACCCTGGAACCACATCCGCGCCCACCTCGCGAGTGCCTATGATTGGGTGTTCAATACGCTGCCCCGGCGCGACAACGAACCACCGTTCCCGGAGGGGCTGGAGCCGTTCCTCGCCCGTTTCCCGGAAGGGGTCGCCGCCTTCCAAGGCGCGGTTGGCCGGGCCCGCTATGCGCGCCGCGATGGCCACTTGGAACTGTCGGTCGCCGTGCCGCTGGAACGGTTTCGCCGCATTGCTGGTGTGCTGATCGTCTCGCGGTCCTCGCTTGAAATCGATGACGCCGTGCGGGCCCTCAGGCTCGACATCGCGCGCGCCACCTTGGCCGCACTGGTGGTGACGGTGCTGCTGTCCTTCTACTTGTCCCGGGCGATCACCCGCCCGCTTGCCAAACTGGCACTCGCAGCCGATCGCATCCGCCACGGTGATCGCAGCGCCGTAATCCCAGACTTGTCTCGGCGTGGCGATGAAATCGGGGAACTCGCCGCCTCCTTCCGGGCGATGACCGAAGCACTGGCGCGCCGGGTCAGCGAGATCGAAGCCTTCGCGGCCGATGTGGCGCACGAACTGAAGAACCCGTTGACCTCGATCCGCTCCGCCCTGGA
Source organism: Alphaproteobacteria bacterium (assembly GCA_013297545.1). Taxonomy (GTDB): domain Bacteria; phylum Pseudomonadota; class Alphaproteobacteria; order Elsterales; family Elsteraceae; genus RDXE01. The sequence goes on along the minus strand of JAAFHH010000129.1, from coordinate 5,160 downwards.
GACCCTGCCGCGCCTGAGCGATGAGGGCAAACGCGGCCAATTGCTCGCCCTCGTGCACGCGGACATCAAGCGCATCGACCGGCTGATTTCGGACATCGCGGCGGCGTCGCGCTTGGATGGCGAGCTCGCGCGCGGCGATGTCAGTGCGATAGACCTCAATCGTCTGGTCGAGGCGCTGGTCGCCGTCCACCCGGAGACGGCCCCGCCCTTGGTGCTGGACGGCAAACCCGGAATCCTGGTCTCCGGCCAGGAGGACCGGCTGGTGCAAGTGCTGCGCAACCTGATCACCAACGCGATCAGCTTCAGCCCGGATAGCGGCGCAATCCGCGTCACCGTGCAGGCAGACGGGCCGCGCGCCATCCTGCTGGTCGACGATGACGGCCCCGGCATCCCACCAGGCCGAGAGGCGGCGATTTTTGATCGCTTCTACACCGAACGCCCGGCCGGTGAAGCCTTCGGCCAGCATTCCGGCCTTGGCCTGTCGATCTCGCGCCAGATCATTGCCGCCCACGACGGCACGATCGTCGCGGAAAACCGCACCGATGGCGCGGGTGCGGTGATCGGCGCGCGCTTTCGCATTGCGCTGCCGCGGATTGCCTCATGACCCCGCTCAGCGGCAGTGCAGTTGCGATCTTTGGACGCGCCGTGCTGCTGCGGGGCGCGAGTGGCGCTGGCAAGTCCGATCTGGCGCTGCGCCTTATCGATCGCGGTGCGGTGTTGATCGGCGATGATTGGGTGCAGGCCGTGCGCAGGGGCGACCGGATTGAGATCGCAGCCGTCCCCAAGCTCCAAGGCCTGATCGAAGTGCGCGGCCTCGGCCTGGTGCGCCTGCCTTACTGTGCGGCCCCCCTCGCCTTGGTGGTTGAGCTCGGCGGGCTGATCGAACGGCTACCAGAGCCGGAGCTGACCGACATCCTGGGGCTCGCCCTGCCCTGCTTCCGCCTCGACGCGCGCGCACCCAGCGCGCCGATCCTGGTCGAACTCGCGCTCCAGACGCGGGCTCAAGCGGCTGGCCGGTAGCCGGGCAACACTCTCGCGGCCGCACATCAATACCTCGAAGCTGCGGCCGATCAGCGGGGCAAGAGCGGGATCGAACACGTCGAGCCCGCCGGTCAGCGTGCCGAAAGACGGCAGGATCAGCTGACCCGGGGTCAACACAAAGCACCGCCTGGTCACCAGGGAGCCGCGCACCTTGACCCGCGCCTTCGGGTGCCAGTGGCCGGAGACCTCGCCGGCCACCCCGGTCGCCTCGTGGCAAAACAGCAGCGGGCCGTCATCCAAGCTGTCGACCACGGTGCCACCCCACGGGCCTGCTGGGTGGGGGTCGTGGTTGCCGGTGATCCACACCCACTCGAGCCGCTGGGTCAGCGCCTGCAGGCCGTCGATCGCGGCGACGGAAATCCGCTCGCCTGCCCGGCGATCGTGAAAACTGTCGCCCAGGGCCACCACGCGCGCTGGATCCAGCCGGTCAGCCAGCCGGGCGACCTCCGCCAAGGTCGCCGCGGTATCATAGGGTGGCAGGGCGACCCCGCGCGCGGCAAAGGCGGAGGCTTTCTCGAAGTGCAAATCCGCGACCACCAGCGTGCGCCGCGCCGGCCACCAAAGCGCACCCTCAGGTGTAGCGACCAGCGGTTGCCCGCGGAACAGGAACTCAAGATCAGCCATTGCCTGGCTTTGGCGCGGATTCGCGGCCGACGCAAGGGCTTGACGGAGCCGCATGTCGACGGGCAGCGTCCCGCCCATGACTGACTGGTTGCTGCGCCCGGCACGCGATACCGATGCAGAGGGGCTGATCCGGGTGATTACCCGTTGCTTTGACGCCTACCCCGGCTGCGTCACGGATGTGGATGGCGAGATGCCGGACTTGTGGGCGATTGCCTCGGCCTATCAAAAGGTTGGCGGTGTCTACTGGGTGGCGGAGGTGGCAGGCCAGGTGGTCGGCTGCATCGGTGCCGCTGCCGCGGCGGCCAGACCCGCCCTTGGCCTCGGCACGGAACTGCACCGGCTTTATGTCGATCCAGACGCGCGGCGGCGCGGTATTGCGGCCCGGTTGGTCGCTGTGGTTGAGGATTTCGCCTTGGCCCAGCACTCGGCGTTTATTGAGTTATGGTCCGATTGCCGGTTCACGGATGCGCACCGGCTCTATGAACGGCTGGGCTATCGACGCTGTCCGGAGATCCGCATTCTCGGCGATCGGTCCAACACGGCAGAGTATCATTTCGACCGGGTCATCCGTCGCTAGACGCGAGCCGCCTGACCAGCGAGACTTGGGCCATCACACGTCTGCCCGCGGCTGTCGATGGATCGATCTGACTACCTCACACAACGTCTTGCCAACGAGCTTGGGCAGCGCTTTGGGGTGCCGGTCGCAATCGACCAGCCGCTGCCAGGCCGCTTGCGCACCGTCGTGCGCTTGGACCGCCACTTGTATGTCGAAGGTGATGAAGGCGCGGTGCTGGTGGGTTACGACCCCACCCTGCCGATCCGCTGGGGGGCCGGCAGCTTGCCGCCAGCCTGGGTCCGGGCACTTGCCGCGCTGAACGAAGGGGTGGTGCTGGACTTCGCCGCCAGCGGCAGCGATGGACTGGTGCGGATCACTGGCGAGAGCCGGCTGCACCGCCCGATCGGCGTGCCGCGCAGCACCCCGATTCGCACCGGCGACGCGATCGAGGCGGTGGACGACCTCACCCTCGCCCTCGCCGATGGCCGCACCATGGCGCTCGGTGCCGGGGCGATGGTGTTGCTGCTGGCGGATGGCGATGGGGTGGTGCCGCTGTTGCTCGGCGGCACGCTCCGCCTCGGGGGCACGGCTGTGGTGGACACTGCGCTTGGCCGGGTGATCGTGCACCGCGCCGATGCGGAGATCGAAATCGATGTTGCGGCAGCCGTGCCGGGGCGCATCAGCGTCACCAGCTGGATCGGCGCGGATGGCTGGGTGATGGCCGATCAGGTGCGCTTAGCACCCCCCACGCCAGCATTGATCTTTCGCGATGAGCGCTGGCAGGCAGATGCAGTACCGCCGACGCAAAAACCGCCGCCGATCCCGTCCGCGCCGGCCCCAGCGCCGCCCCAGGCGGCCGCGCTGATGACACCGCAGGTTGCCTCACCGCCCCCACCCATTCTCGTCGCAGCGCCACCCCGCCCCGCAGCCGAGCGTCCAGCGGCGCCACCAACCGAGCGGCGCACGCCGCCCAGCGTTGATCCCGGACCGCTGCCGCCACCGCCGCCACGCTACGGCGCACGCGTACACTTGTCGGTGCCAAAGGGTGTGCTGGAATGCCACCCGATGCTCGGCGTCTCGGTGATCGGCTCGCCCGGGCGCGCGCTGCAGCTGATTGGCGCGCTGGACGACATCAACCGGGCCCTTACACGGCTGCGCGCCGCAGGCCTGCCAGCCGATGGTACGGTCGACATCAGTGTCGAGATCGATGGCAAGCGGTTCGCGACCAAACTCGCGATCACCATGATGATTTAATGTAGGGCACTCGCGTCTAGGCCGCGCGCGACCGCGCGCACCGCGTCGATCGCCGAGCCGTCAGACGGCAACACGCCGGTCGCAACGCGCACCACTGTCGAGCTCGCAACCGCCTCCACCACCCGGCGACGCCACTGGATCAAGTCTTCGCTCGCATCCATCGGCACCAGGATGCCGATTTCGAGCCCGCGCAGCCGGCCGATCAGGCCATCGGCGCCAAACGCTTCCACGAGCGCCAAGGCACCGCGGCTCATGCCGGCCGAACCGCCATGTTCCGGCATCCGCACCATCAGCAGCGCGCTTGGCACGCCGACATCGATGCGGCGCTGGACTTCAGCCATCAGGGATGCGCGATCGGCGAGTTCGGTTTCCGGGTCGACGCCCGGGCGCTGGGCATCGGCGTGCGCACCGCCGACATCGTCGATCAGCAACAGCGTGCCAATTCCCGGCATAGGGGCGCGTCGATGGCTGAGGTGGCGACCGCGCGAATCAAGTGCCAGAACGGCTGCCGTGCTCTCACCCGGTGCCACCACCAGGTCGAGCACCGGCGCCGCGGATGGATCGTAGAGGCCGGCCGCCAAGGCTTCGGCCAGCACATCGCCAAGGTCCGTGCCCACGACGCAGGCTTGCTCCGCCACATGGCAGAACTCCTCTGCCCAGCGGCTGTTCCACGCGATCAGCCGATCCTGCGTGTCCAACACCGCGACCGCGAGCGGTATCGCTTCAACGATAGCGACGGCGAGCCGACCATCGATTGTGGTCGGCTCACAGGATTTTGGTAAGCAATCGACCATTGGGGCCCTAACACGTGTGCGGCGGTTATGACAGCGTCTCTAAGCGAACGGCTACCAAACCATCATCCGGAATACAAGCAAGATAAGACTACAACACTGTAATGTTACGATACATGATTGTAATGATTGCCGCCGGACTGGCGTTTGCACCAACGAACCCCGATACTCGCGCGCGATGTGGCATCTTCTCCACAGCGGTGCGGATCGCACCCTGCAGATCATTGGCTGGACGTGCGTCGTGCTCGCACTCGGCTGTCTGACGCTCTCGGCCGCCTGGCACTGGCCGCTGTCGCCGTTCAGTCATCCGGGTGCCACGCCGGACAGCGACCGGGTCGCCCTGCTCGCGGTCGATGTGTTCCGCTGGGGCATGCTCGGCATCGCCGCGATGATTGCGGGCGTGCGCCAAAGCCCGCCGCCAACCAAAGCGATGAAGGAACGCCACCGCGCGCAGACGATGTCGGGCTGGATGGTGGTGCCGGTCGTCTGGCTCGGCATCGCCATGGCGCTGGCGGCAATCTCCACGGCAGCGTGGTTTTTCTGGATGGACCGCCTGCCCGGCGGCAACCACACGGAAAACATCGTGCTGGCGCTGGTCTACGGCGTGCCACCGTGGTTGCTGATCGTGCTCGCTGCCTATGGCTTGATCGAAGACCGGCCAGAGCCGTCGCTCGGCCCCTCCCTGAAGCACGACATTCCACCACCGCCCGTGCGCCGGCGCGTCGTGCCACCCCCGCCACCACCGCCGGAGGGCACGAAGAGCGCGCAAGACCGCATGGCGGCCAAACGCAAACGGAAGGGCGAGAGCGATGGCTGGGGCTGAACCCCGGGTGATGGCGTGGCTCGGCACGGTCGAGCCGCCAGCGATTGCCGCCGCCCGCGCCTGGGTCGCCG
>JAAFHH010000128.1 GCA_013297545.1 Alphaproteobacteria bacterium | reverse complement strand
CGAGCCTGGCACGGAACCGGCTGCAACACCCTTGGCGAGCTGGATCGTGCCATGCCGCGCACCGATCACCACTTTGCGCGATCCGCTGGCCGCTACCCGCTGGGCGTTGCGGGGCGACAGATCCATGCGCCAACCCTCCGCACTCTCAACCGCGGTGCCACCGGCTGCCACCTCTGCGGGCACGAGGTTCATCGCGGGGCTGCCAACAAATCCAGCCACGAAGGTGTTGACTGGATGTTCGAACACCACTTCGGGTCGGTCGTACTGCTGCAGCAAGCCGCCGTTCATCACGGCCATCTTGTCGGCCATCGTCACGGCTTCGAGCTGGTCGTGCGTCACATAGATGATCGTGGCGCCCAGATCGCGATGGAAGCGTTTCAGTTCTGCGCGCATCTGCACCCGCAGCTTGGCATCGAGATTGGACAGCGGCTCGTCCATCAAGAACACCTTGGGCTCACGCACAAGCGCGCGTCCGAGGGCGACGCGCTGTTGCTGGCCGCCGGACAGTTCGCGTGGCTTGCGCTCAAGCAAGTGCGAGATGTCGAGCACCTTGGCGGCCGCCCGGATCTTGGTGTCGATGTCGGCCCGCGGCAGTTTGCGCATCTGCAGCGGGAAGGCGAGGTTCTTGTAGACCGACTTATTGGGATAGAGCGCGTAGTTCTGGAACACCATCGCCATATCCCGATCCTTCGGGTCGAGATCATTGACCAGCCGGTCGTCGACGCGGATCTCGCCGCCGGTGATTTCGATCAGGCCGGCGATCAAGTTCAAGGTCGTGGTCTTGCCGCAGCCGGATGGACCGACGAGGGCAACAAACTCGCCGTCTTCAATGGTCAGCGACACATTATTCACGGCCATGTAGGTGCCGTAGGTCTTCACCACATTGCGAAGATTAACCTGTGCCATCCTCGATCCATTCCCCGGCGCCGCCGGTCAAGACTTCACCGCACCCTCCGTCAATGCCTTGACGAAGTACTTCTGCAAGAACAGGAACAAGATCACGACCGGCACGCTCATGATGAACGACGCCGCCATGAGGCCAGGCCAGTTGGTGGCGAATTCAGAGAAAAACCGGTGCAGCCCGACAGACAGTGTCAGTCGGGACTTTTCGTTCACGAACGTCAGCGCGTAGACGTATTCATTCCACGCCATGATGAACGAGTAGATCGCGGTTGCAATGATGCCCGGCGACGACAGTGGCATCACAATCAAGAGGAAGGCCTGAAAGCGCGTCGCGCCGTCGATGCGCGCGGCTTGTTCCAGCTGCACTGGGATATTGTCGTAAAAGCCCTTGAGCAACCAGATCGACAGCGGCAGGCCGAAGGTGAGGTAGGTGAGGATCAGCGAAGCGTGCGTGTTCACCAAGCCCATCCAGCGCATCATGATGAACAGCGGCATCAAGAACACGACAGCCGGGAACATGTTGCGCAAGAGCACGGAGTAAAACAGCAAGTTGCGGCCGGGGAAGCGGAAGCGCGAGAAGGCATAGGCGGCAGGTACCGCGACGATCACGCCAAGGGCCGTGGTCGCAAACGAGACCCAAACGCTGTTAGCGAGATAGCCCAAGAATTCCTGCCCGATGACGCTGGCTGGCGACAGCAGCCGCCAGTACTCCTCAAGAGTGGGATGGGCCGGGAACCATTCGGGCGGATACTGGGTTGCCGCGAACTGCGTCTTGATCGAGGTGACCAGCATCCAGGCAAGCGGCATCACCGTGAACATGGTCAGCACCAGCAGCAGCAGCGTGCCCACAGTGACCCAGGGCTCGCGGCGACGCCGTCCTGCGGGCGCCTCGGCGGGCGGGGCGCTCATCGTGGTGCCTTGTCGTCGCCGTGCGTGAGGGCACGGACGTAGAAGTAGCCAAGCGCCATCATGACGATGAACAAAATCACCGAATAGGCGGACGCCAGGCCGAACCGGATGCGCCCGAACGCGATTTGGTAGATGTGCGTGATCCAGATTTCGGAGGCACCGGCGGGTCCGCCGCCGGTCATGATATAGGGGATCGTGAAGCTGTTGAGGTTGGTCACCAGCAGCAGCAGCACGGTGACCAGCATCACGCTGCGCACGTGCGGCACGGTGATGTGCCAGAACCGGCTCCAGGCCCCCGCACCATCAACACGCGCGGCGCGCAGCAATTGGTCAGGCACGGTCTGCAGGCCGGCCAGCATCATGATCATCGCGAACGGGAATTCCTTCCACACGTTCACCACGATCAGCGACGCCATCACGTACTGGGTGTTGTCGAGGAAGTTGATCGGCCGATCGGTGAGGCCGGTCGCAACGGTGATCGCGCCGATCACGCCAAAATCCGAATGGAAGATCCAGCGCCAGAGATAAGAGGCCGCAACCGCGCTGATCACGTAGGGGATCAGCAACACGCCGCGCAGCAAGCCGCGTCCTGGAAACACGCGGTTGAGCCCAATCGCCGCACCGAAGCCCAGTACGAAGGCGAAGAACGTCGACCAAAACGTCCAGACCAGCGTATTCCACGTCGCCTCATGGAATGAGTCGGACATCAGCACGCGTGAATAGTTATCAACGCCAACAAAGATCTTGTCTTCGAGTGCCAGGTTTGGCGGCGTGTTGAAGAACGACAAATAGATCGTGTAGTAGATCGGATAGGCGATGACCATCAGCATCACGAAGATTGCGGGCAGGACGTAGAGATAGTCCGCCCGGTGCCGGTAGATGCGGGCAAACAGGCCCAGCCGCCGGGCCGGTGATGGACTGACGGCGGACCCGGTCATGCTGTCGCTCGCCGGCGGAACGTGTGGGCCCGCGCGAGCGGGCCCACCATGAGACTAGAGGTCACCGAGGACGTCCTTGATCTTGCGCGCTGCATCGTCCGTTGCTTGTTGGACCGTCATTTTCTGCGTCAGCGCGTTCTGCATCATGTTCGGCACGATGATGTTCATGATCTCGGCCGACTGCGGCAGCACCGGAAACGGGATGCCGTAGGGCAGCATTGAGGTCGTGACATCGAGGAACTTGATCTCATCGAGGCGCTGCTTCATCCACTTCGTGCGGAAGCCGCGGATGTTGCCGGGGTTGGAGCTGACCCACGCCATCTTGGTCGACCATTCCGGGCCGGTCATGAAGGTGATCAGCGCTTTCGCGGCGTTCACGTCGAGCCCACCTTCGACCACGTTCGGCGCGAAGACATGGGCGTTGCTGCCGCCGAACACGATCGCGCGGCGGGCCGGTCCCTGCGGCACGAAGCCATAGCGCATGCTGGCGACAACGGCTTCGGCCGTCTCCTTATCCCGGCCGGTTGCTTTGCGCGCGCGGTCGAGCATGAAGGCATACTCGCTCGGGTGCGCGATCATCATCGCGAGTTGTCCGGCGAGGAACGGGTCTTGGTTTTCGTTCTGGGTGTTGGTCAGCGCTGAGGTCGGCACCGACTTGTCGCGCACATACATGTCGACCGACGCCTGCAGCGCTGCGCGCGAGCCGGCATTGTTGATGAAGATGCGCTTGTAGTCCGGGTTCGCTTCAGCTTCATCCAGCGCGCCGCCGCCGTAGGCCCAGAGCTGCGGCATGAAGCGGAACGGCGTGTTGCCGGCATTGACGCGGGCGACCATGCCGTAGCCGTTCTTGCCGGTGCGTTCCTTGATTTGCTTCGAATACTGGACCAGGTCGTCCCAGGTCGCCGGCGGTGCATCGGGATTGAGGCCGGCGTCCCGGAAGATACTGGCGTTCCAGATCAGCGCCATCGTCTCGTTGTTGGTCGGCACGCCATAGGACTTGCCTTTCCACATGACGGACTTGAGCGCACCCGGCCAAAACTCGTCCGGCGCATAGCCGACATCGGCCGGGCCGAACTCACGCAAGTACCCTTTTGCTGCGAACTCGACGCCCCACAGGATCGGCAGACGCGCCACCATCGGTGCCGCACGGCCCATCGTGGTGGTCCGCAGCTTATCCAGCATGTCGTTGTAGTTCAGGCCCTGCTTGACCACCGTGATGTTGGGATAGGCGGCGGCGAAGGCCTCGAAGAAGGCCTTGTCCATGTCGTGTTCGATCTGCGGCGAGGCTTGGGTCGGCGCGGAGTACCAGTAGGTCACGCGGCCGCGATAGTCCCGCGGCACCACCCGGTAGCATTCAGCCGCGGTGTCGTATTCGGCTGTGCCGGCGAGGCTTGCGATGTATTGCGGCGTCCAAGTCGAGAGATCGACGCCGGTTCGGCTCGCTTGCGCAGATGCAGTGCCAGCAAAGCCCGTCGCGATGGCTGCGGCTGCCGTGCCGCTTGCGAGGAGTTGCCGGCGGTCGATCGAGGTGAAGTCGTTCGAGCGGGTCATGTGTTTCCTCCCATGATTTAGAACGCGATCTGGTTGTTATTGATCGTCGTCCGAAGGCACGTCGGTCAGTCGAAGAAGTCTTTGTCCTCCTCGAGCAGATAGCGGCGTGCGCGGTCGGGTACGATGTCGACGCCCATGCCGGGCCGGTCCCAAACGTCGATCAAGCCGTCCTTCACGATCGGGTTCGGCAGGCCGTCGACGATGTCGTACCACCAGTCGGGATTGCCGGCTGGATACTCGAAGGCGATGAAGTTGTGCGGCAGGGCCGCGCACACTTGGACGAGGGCGGCAAGACCGAGCACCCCATTGCCCGTGCCGTGCGGCGCCATCAGAATGCCATGCAAGTCCGCGTACTCGGCGATCCACTTCAGCTCGGCGATGCCGCCGACGTCGCACGGATCTGGGCCAACGACGCGCACCGCCTTGCGCTCGATCAAGTCCTTGAAGTTCTGCCTCAGATAGATCTGCTCGCCGGTGTGGATCGGCGTCGAGGTCGACTGCGTGAGGTCGCGGTAGACATCGGCGTTGACGAACGGCACGTAGTCGCCAGTCAACATGTCTTCGAGCCACATCAGATTGTGCTTTTCAACCGCGCGCGCGAACTTGATCGCGTCGGGCAGCATCCAGCCAGGGCCGCAGTCGAGTGCGAGACCAATCCGGTCGCCGAGCACCTCTTTCATCGCCGCCACGCACTCGAGCGTGTAGTTCATCCCGCGTTCCGTCATCGGTCCGCGATCGAGCCACCCGTGCAGCGAACTTGGCGAGACTTCGCCATAGAAGTAGCCCGGTTGGTGTTTCATCGGGCTGTGGAACGAGATGCCCTGCTTGACGATCGTGAAGCCTTCTGGCAGTGCCGCCATGCGCTTCATCTCGGCCGCATAGTCTTCCGGCATGTGGCTTTTCATCGGTACCCTGAGCGCGCCGTTGTAGACGCGCACCCGGTCGCGCACCTTGCCGCCCAGCAGCTTGTAGACCGGCACGCCGGCCGCCTTGCCGGCAACATCCCACAGCGCCATCTCGATCGCACTGACAGCCGCGCCATAGGGCTTGAACGCCCCGCGCTGGCGAATGCGCAGCATCACGCGTTCAACGTCCGTTGGGTCCGCGCCGAGCAATGGCTCGCGGAACTGCAGCACGAAGGGCTTCAGATAGGGTTTGTACTGTTCAACCTCACCAAAGCCGCTGATGCCCTGATCCGTCACGATCCGTACGATCGGATTTTTGCCAATCACAGCACATTTGACGTCGGTGATCTTCATCTGCCTGTGCCCCATGCCCGGCATCGATCTCGATGGCGGGCATCCCCCGGTTGGCGCAAACCCCTAGAAAAACGGTGGGCTATACGCTCGCACTCTGTCAACGGTCATGAATTGTCGCAGGTGGATGATTCGATCAGAACCGCGTGTCGCGAATCCAGTCCTTCGCGGCCTCGATCATCGCGGCAGTGCGCTGCGTCACCTCGGCCCCGTCGATGTGCGCTTTGGTCAGTGTCGGGGCTGCGCCGTCTTGGGGCTCGTACCCGATGATCTGCCGGGTGGTCTCGATATCCCAGCGCATGCCGGGATTGGCCGACATCAGGTTTAGGACCGCAAACCGCACGCTGTCTGGCGCGGTGACCGCTTTCTCAAACCCGTGGGTCAGATCGCGGTCGGACAGCCACATGCCCTGGCCCCACTCGGCCATGGTCATGTGCGGGCCCGGCAGGTTGTCGCCGCGTTGGCACCAGCCGATCCGGAACGAGATCGACGATAGGCCCCGGCGATCGGCAAACGACTTGCCGATCCGCTCGCCGAACAGCTTTGAGGCGCCGTAGGCATTGACCGGGCGGGGCGCGCGATCGGTCGGCAAGTCACCACCCGCGAACCGGTGCCCGGCCATCGTCCAGTTGGAACTGGCGAAGATCACCCGGCGCACCTGAGCGAGCGCTGCCGCCTCGTAGACATTCAGCACGAGGTCGAGATTGAGCCGCACGACGGAGGCCCAGGTCGCATCGGGACTGGGGTCGCCTGCCAGCAGAATAACACTGTCGACGCCGGTGAACTGGTCGACCCAGGCCTCGCTCCACACCGACAGGTCGCAGACCGTGACACCGTCGCCAGGTGCGCTGTCCAGCAGGCGCAGGGACCAGCCAAGTGTTTCGAAATGCTGGCGCAGCTTGGTGCCGATATTGCCGGATGCCCCGGTGATCAGAACAGTTCGAGCCATCACTGCCTCACCAGTTGGTGTGTGAGCCGTCGCTGCGCGTAAACATCGGCGGGTTCCAATGCCGGAACTTATCCTTGCCGAGCTGCTTTTCGTCGACTTCGATCCCAATCCCGGGGGCACGAGAGAGCTCGAAAGCAGTGCCCGACAGGCTCGGCGCGTTGGGGAACAACGCGCGTTCCGCCTCCGGTGCTGGGCGGAAGCGCGAGCGGTTGTACTCGAGCCAGGTGAAGTTCGGCACCACGGCGCCCAGATGGATCGACGCTGCCGTGCAGATCGGACCCAGCGGATTGTGCGGCATCAGATCGACATAGTGCGCCTCGCACCAGCCAGCGACCTTCAGCGCTTCGGTGTAGCCACCGATATTGCAGATATCGAGGCGCATGTACTGGGTTAGGCCGCGCTCGACGAAGGGCAACGCCTGCCATTTCGATGAAAACTCCTCGCCGATGGCGAACGGCACGTCGACTGCGCGCCGCAGCACTTCGTATGCCTCCGGCGTCTCATCCCGGATCGGTTCTTCGAGGAAATCAAGCGTGCCGCGCGGCATCCGCTGGCAGAACGAAATCGTCTCGGCGACCGACAGGCGGTGGTGAAAATCGACCCCAAGCGTCACGCCGGGTCCGAGGGCTGCGCGCGCTGCGACCATGGATGCCGCCGTCGCCGTCAGTGATCGCCGTGGCTCGTAAAGGGTCTCCGCCTCGCCGGGGGCATGGGCGTGCAGCATGCTCAGGCGCACGACATCAAAGCCGTCGGCCACGAAGGCTTGCGCCTGCTCCAGCGTTTGCGCGGCTGAGGTCGCATTGGTCGAGGCGAGGCTCGGCACCCGGTCGCGCACGCGCCCGCCGATGAGGTCGTAGACCGGCAGACCAAGCGCCTTGCCCTTGAGGTCATAGAGCGCAATGTCGATCGCCGAGATCGCCGCCGTCAGCACGCGGCCACCCTCGAAGTACTGGCTGCGATAGAGCTTCTGCCAGATATCGGCGATCCGGAATGGGTCTGCGCCGACCAGCAGTTCGCGGTAGTGCTCAATCGCCCCGACGACCGCGAGCTCACGGCCGGAGAGGCCGGATTCACCCCATCCGAACGTGCCATCATCCGCCGTAACCTTGACCAGCAGCTGGTTGCGGTGGCCAAGCCAGACGGGGTACGCGTCGATGCGGTGGATTTTTAGCCCGGAGCCGGCCTCGCGGGCCGTCGCCTTCTGACTGCGTTTCGCCACGTCATCCTCCCGTCCACGATCTTGGCAC
>JAAFHH010000127.1 GCA_013297545.1 Alphaproteobacteria bacterium | reverse complement strand
CGCGCATCCCTCGTGTCCCCCCCTCCTGTCCTCCCCCCGCTTGCGGGGGGAGGGACGCAGTTCAGGTCGACCAATTCTTCTGGAAATCCGCGTAGAGCGAGAGGCCGCCACAGACGTGCAGCGTCTGCCCGGTGATGTAGGAGGCCTCGTCGCTCGCGAGGAACGCGACGGCGCCCGCGATCTCGGCTGGGTCGGCCGCGCGGCCCATCGGGATGTGGCGTTCGACCACGGCGCGCTGGTCAGGATCTTCGGCCCAGCGCTGGTTCATCGCGGTCAGAGTGGCGCCGGGGCCGACCCCGTTCACGCGGATGCCGCGGTCCGCATACTCCAGCGCCAGCGTGCGGGTCAGCGCCCCCATGCCGCCCTTGCTGATCGCATAGGCGAGGTAGCCGGGTTTGGGGACGATCTCGTGCACGCTTGAGATGTTGACGATCACCCCGCGCGGCGGATCGACCGCCAAGAACGCTGCGATCGCAGCCGCGGCGCAGGCGACCGACGCGGTCAGGTTGATCTGCAGTAGGTGCTGGTAGCCGGCCTCATCAAAGTCTGCGCTGAACGGCGTTGGGGTGGCGATGCCGGCGTTGTTGATCAGGATGTCGAGCTGGCCGAAGGCCTGCACCACCTCGCCCACCAGCGTGGTGGCCGCACCCGGCTGGCTCAGATCGGCGTGAAAGCCGCGGCAGTGGCCACCCGCGACCGCGCTGCTGTCCTGAATGTCCCCGATCGCGACCACAGCGCCATCGGCGACCAGGCGTTCCGCCACCGCACGGCCAATGCCGCTCGCCCCGCCGGTGACCAGGGCCACCCGTCCGGCGAGCCGCCCGGTCACGCTGATCCCAACCGCTTGAGCACCTCGGCACGGCTGAACAGCGGCAGCAGGGCTTTCAAGTCCGGCCCGTGGTCCCGACCGGTAAGCGCGCGGCGCAGCGGCAAGAACAGGGCTTTGCCCTTCACGCCGGTTGCCTCTTGGACCGCGCGGGTCCAGGTGGTCCAGCTCGTGTCATCGAACGGCTCTGCTGGCAGCACTGCACTCGCTTGGGCTGCAAACCCAGCGTCGATCGCCTCGTGCGGATCAGCGGCGACCGTGACGATCCGCCACCAATCGCCTGCGTCTTCGATGCGGGCGATGTTGGCGGATACCGCACTCCAGAACGCGGGCGTGGCACCCTCGGGCAGGCGCATGGTGACGGCGGCAAAGCTCAGCTGGTGCAGCGTCTTGGCTGAGACATCGGCCAAGGTCGCGGGATCAAAGCGCGGCGGTGTCCGGCTGATCGCGGCGAGGTCGAAGCCGTCCACCAGCTCCGCCGCCGAGGTCACGATGCGCTGGTCGTGCGCGGTGCCGAGGGCTGCGAGGTAGGAGGCAAGCGCACCCGGCTCAATGCCGTCCGTCGCCAGCTGCTGGAGGGACAGCGAGCCCAAGCGCTTCGACAAGCCCGCCCCAGAGGCGTCCACCAGCAGCGGGAAGTGCGCGAACGCTGGCGGCTCAGCCCCGAGAGCCCGGAACAGTTCGATCTGCACCGCCGTGTTCGCCACATGGTCTTCGCCGCGCACGATGTCGGTCATGGCCAAATCGATGTCATCGATAACGGAGGCGAAGGTGTAGAGCGGCTCGCCATCCGCCTTCACCAGCACGGGGTCCGACAGGCTGCCCGGCGGAAACCGCTTCGGGCCCTGGATGCGATCAACCCATTCGACCGGCTGGTCGGAGAGCTTCAAGCGCCAGTGTGCTCGGCGCCCCTCGCCTTCCAGGCGCTCGCGATCAGATGCTGTGAGCTTGAGGCCCGTGCGGTCGTAGACCGGTGGCCGGCCTTGCGCCAGGCGCAGCTTGCGCTTGATCTCGAGTTCTTCCGACGTCTCATAGCAGGCGTAAACCCGGCCGGTTGCCTGCAGCTGCTCCAGGCACGCGCGGTAGCGGTCCGACCGGTCGGATTGGCGGACGAGAGCATCCCAATCCAAGCCGAACCAGGCGAGATCGCGTTCGATCGCGGCGGCATACTCGGGCGTTGAGCGCGCGCGGTCGGTGTCGTCGATGCGCAGCACGAAGCGCCCGCCGGACTTGCGGGCGTAGAGCCAATTGACCAAGGCGCCACGGGCATTGCCGACGTGGATCAGCCCGGTGGGCGATGGGGCGAAGCGAACAGTGATGGTCATGGTCTGAGCAAAAACTCCCGGCCGACTTTGACCCGCTTTTGGCCAGCATAGTCGATGATGTCGGCCGTCGCGTAGGTTTCGGTCCACAAGGTCGGCAGATAGCTGCCGGTGCCGATGATATCAATCGGCGCGGATGCCAGCGCCATCATCCGGCATTTTTCCGGCCCAAAGCCGGACGACGCGATGATCCGCACCTTCTGGAACCCAGCCTGATTGAGCGCATCGCGCAAGTGCCAGAGGGCTGCTGCCGAAACACCGGTGCCAACGAGGTGGCGGAGTTCGCCTTCCGTCCGGTAGCCGCGGATGGCGAGCGGTGCGAACTTCGCAAGTGCTGCGTAGGAGCTGTTGGTGTCCAACCCCTCCATGTAGCGCCCGCCGTGGGTATCGATGCGCACCGCGATGCGGCCCGCTGCTGCAAGCTCCGGGAAACGCTGGCACACGGCGACCGCATCGGTGGTCTCGCGGGCGAAGTAGTCGACCAGCACCACGAGGTCACTGTCCGGGAAGGTCTCATGGTAGAGCTCAGCCGCGCGCACGGTCGATCCGGCGTAGCCGACGAAGGCGTGCGGCATGGTGCCTAAGCCCTTGGCCTGGCCGAACCAGCCCGCCGTCGCCGTCGTCGCGTTGCCGACAAACCCGCGCGCCCCGTGTTCGCGCTTGGCGGCGTCCGATCCGACGGAGGCGGCATACGCCATCATCTCCGCCATCTCGGAACCCGCGCAGTGGCGGGCATCCATGGCGAGGAAGCCGACCGACGGCAGTTCCGAACACATGGTGTAGGCGTTATAGGCCGCGACACAGGGTGCCCCCACCCGCTGAAGCAGCTGGGTTTCGAGGTCAACCAAATGGAACAGCGAGCCGGTGTAGTAGAACAGCGGCTGGCCCGCCCCCACCCACTCACCTTCCTTGGCGGCGAGTTCGATGTCGACCTGGAAGCCGCGGGCGGCGGCCATGCCTTCCAAGAACTCGATCGCGAGACGCGGGGTGAAGATCACCGGCCGGCGCATGAACACGACGTAGGTGACAGCGGTGTCGCCATGCCGCGCGACCATTTCCTTGGTGCGCAGGAAGTAGGCGTCGGTGCGGTCGGCGACGGTGGCGGGGTTGACGTCCAGAGCCATCGCCCCGGCATACAGGGCGATGGCGGCTGGACGCAAGTGCTTGGCGTCTACTCGGCCGCTGCTGGCAGGGCTGGCGGGGTCCAGCGCAGGGTCGGCTTGCGGGCGGCTTGGGTCTCATCCAGGCGGCGACGCGGCGTTAGACGGGGGGAGGCGTGGAAGGCATCCGCCTCCGATGCCGCCCGTTCGGCCAGGCTCAGCACCGTGTCGCAGAACTGATCGATCGCTTCTTTGGATTCCGTCTCCGTCGGCTCGATCAGCATGGCACCGTGAACGACCAGCGGGAAATACATGGTCATCGGGTGGAAGCCTTCATCGATCAGCGCCTTGGCGAAGTCGAGGGTCGACACACCGGTGTCCTTCAAGAACCGGTCGTCGAACAGCGCTTCGTGCATGGTCGGCCCGTCGAAGGAGGCGGTGAGCCGGCCCTTCAGGCGCGCCAACACGTAGTTGGCATTCAGCACCGCATCGGTCGCCACTTGGCGCAGGCCATCCGCACCATGGCTTTTCATGTAGGCGAGTGCGCGGACAAACATGCCCATCTGGCCGTGGAACGCCTTCAGGCGACCGAACGTGGCGGCCGCACTGCCATCCGCGGTCTCAACCACCCGGTAGCGATCGCCCTCCAGCACCACCATCGGCAGCGGGGCGTAGGGGGCGAGGTCGGCCGACAGCACGACCGGGCCCGAGCCCGGCCCGCCACCGCCGTGCGGGGTGGAGAAGGTTTTGTGCAGGTTGATGTGCATGGCATCAACGCCCAGATCGGCTGGGCGCACCCGGCCGACGATGGCGTTGAAGTTCGCACCATCGCAGTAGAAGAAACCGCCAGCCCCGTGGATCAGGTGGGCGATTTCCTGGATCTCATCCTCGAACAACCCGCAGGTGTTCGGGTTGGTGATCATGGTGGCGGCGACGTCGCTACCGAGCTTCGCCTTGAACGCGGCGAGATCGACACGCCCGCGCGCGGTGGCCGGGATCGGGTCGACCTCGTAGCCAAGCGCGGCTGCGGTTGCCGGGTTGGTGCCGTGGGCACTTTCCGGCACCAGCACGCGCCGGCGCACATCACCGCGGGCGGCGAGGGCGGCGCGGATGGCCGCCATGCCGCAGAATTCGCCGTGCGCGCCAGCAGCCGGCGACAGGGCGACGGCCGGCATGCCGGTCAGGGTGGTCAGCCAATGGGCCAATTCGTGGATCAGGGCGAGTGCACCCTGCACGGTCGATTCCGGCTGCAGCGGGTGGATATCGCCGAAGCCCGGCAGGCGGGCCATCTTCTCGTTCAGGCGCGGGTTGTGCTTCATGGTGCACGACCCCAGCGGGAAAAAGCCGCTGTCGATGCCGTAGTTCTTTTGGCTGAGCCGCGTGAAGTGGCGCACCACCTGCGGCTCGGCCAGGCCCGGCAGGCCGATCGCACCTTGGCGGTCTAAGCCGCCGAGGCGCGATAGCATGGCCGTGGGTTCCGGCAAATCCACACCCGTGCGGCCAACCTGGCCTTGTTCGAAGATCAGCGCTTCTTCCAGCACCAGGCCGCGGTGGCCAGAGGCAGTCGCGACGGGTGCGGCATCGTTGGCGGGCCGCTGCACGCGACCTTGGGAGCGATCCATCGTCATGCTACAGCACCTCAGCAAGGGCAGTTGCGAACGCGTCGATATCGGCGTCGCTGGTGGTTTCAGTCGCGGCGACCAACAGGATCGAGGCAAGCGCCGGATTATCGGGCCACAGGCGTGAGGCTGGTACCCCACCCAGGATGCGGCGCGCGGCCAAGGCGTCCACCACCGCGGCCGCTGGCTTCGGTAGCCTGACCGCGAATTCGTTGAAGAACGCCCGCGGCAGCACCGACACACCGGGGATGCTTGCGAGCTTATCAGCCGTGCGACAGGCAGCCTGGTGGTTCAAGTGGGCGAGGCGCGTAAATCCAGCCTCCCCCAGCAGGCTCATATGCACCGTGAACGCAAGCGCACACAGGCCGGAGTTGGTGCAGATGTTCGACGTCGCCTTTTCGCGCCGGATGTGCTGCTCGCGAGTCGACAAGGTCAGCACCCAGCCGCGCCGGCCATCGGCATCGACAGTCTCACCCGCGAGGCGACCCGGCATCTGGCGGACATACTTGTCGGTCGTCGCGAACAGGCCGACGTAGGGGCCACCGAAGTTCAAGCCATTGCCGATCGATTGGCCCTCGGCCACGACGATGTCAGCACCCATGGCACCCGGCGGCTTGATGGCACCCAAGGACACGACTTCGGTCACCACGGCGATCAGCAAGGCCCCCTTGGCGTGGGCAGCCGCAGCGAGACCAGAGAGGTCACGCACATGGCCGAACACGCCGGGGTTTTGGGCGACGACGCAGCTGGTCTCACCATCGATCAGGGAGGCGAGGTCTTCGGCGCCATCGAGGTCGACGGGTGCCGCCACCACCTCGAACCCGCACAAGCGCGCTTGCGTTTCAACAACCGCGCGATAGTGCGGGTGCAGCGCCCCGGACACCACGGCCTTGGTGCGCTTGGTCACCCGGTTGGCCATGGCGACGGCTTCGGCGCACGCGGTCGAGCCGTCGTACATCGAGGCGTTCGCCACATCCATGCCGGTGATCATCGCGACCTGGGTTTGGAATTCGTACAGGTACTGCAAGGTACCCTGCGCGATTTCCGGCTGGTAGGGCGTGTAAGAGGTTAAGAACTCGCCGCGCGACAAGATCGTGTCAACGCTCGCCGGGACATGGTGGCGATAAGCGCCAGCGCCGAGGAAGAACGGCACAGAGCCGGCATCCATGTTGCGGGCCGCCAGGCGCTTCAAGTCGCGTTCGACTTCGAGTTCGCCCATGTGCATCGGCAAGCCTGCGATCGGCGCAGCCAGCCGCGCGGACTGCGGCACGTCCACGAACAGGTCATCGGTGCTGGCAACACCAATGGTGGCCAGCATCTGGCGGCGATCGACGTCCGTCAGCGGCAGATAGCGCATTAGCTTAAGCTTTCGATGTAGGCGGCGTAGGCGACCTCGTCCATCAACGGCTCGAGTTCGGCCGGGTTGGCGATGGTCTGCTTGAAGAACCAACCAGCCCCCATGGGGTCGGTATTGACCAGGCCCGGCTCGTCCGGCAGGGCGTCGTTGGCTTCGGTGACAGTGCCGTCGATCGGCGCGTAGACGTCGGAGGCGGCTTTGACGCTCTCCACCACGGCCGCGTCTTTACCGGCCTTGAGTGCGCGGCCGATCGCCGGCAGCTCGACGAACACAACGTCGCCCAACTGTTCTTGGGCGTAGGCGGTGATGCCAACCGTCGCGACATCGCCGTCGATGCGCAGCCATTCGTGATCCTTGGTGAACTTCAGCATGGGATTAGCCTCGATGATAGCGATGCGGGGCGAAGGGCATCGGCACCACGCGCGCCGGGCGCGGGGAGCCACGAACAATCAGATGGACTTCGGTGCCAACGGCGGCATGGGCCGGTGTGACATAGCCCATGGCGATCGGCCCACCGACCGTCGGGCCAAACCCGCCGGAGGTGATGGCACCCAGCGCCTCACCCGACGGCGAGACGATGGCCGTGCCTTCCCGGGCTGGTGCCTTGTCTTCGGGCCGAATGCCAACGCGCATACGGGCGGGACCACCAGCCAGCTCCCGCTGGATGCGGGCTGCCCCCGGGAACCCACCCTCCGCGCGGCGACGCTTGGAGATCGTCCAGGTGAGGCCCGCTTCGATCGGCGAGGTGGTGGTGTCGATGTCATGGCCGTAGAGGCACAAGCCGGCTTCCAAGCGCAAGCTGTCGCGCGCGCCCAGGCCGATCGGCTTCACCCGCGCATCCGCCAGCAGGCGGTTCGCAACCGCTTCGGCATCGGCGGCACTGAGCGAGATCTCAAAGCCATCCTCGCCGGTGTAGCCGGACCGAGTGACGATCGCCGGCACGCTCGCAACCGTGGTCGCCCGGCCGGACATGAAGCCGAGGGCAGCTGCATCGGGCGACATGTCCGCCATCACGGATGCGGCCTCCGGCCCCTGCAATGCCAACAGCGCGCGATCGAATTTGGGTGCGATGGTCACACCACCAAGCTTGGCCTGCAGGTGGGCGAGATCCGCGTCTTTGCAGCCGGCATTGACGACGACGTAGAGATGATCGCCGAAGTTGGTGATCATCAAATCATCAAGGATGCCGCCATCCTCAGCCGTCAGCATGGTGTAGCGCTGGCGCCCCGGCGCGAGCGCTGCGATATCGCCCGGCACCACGGTTTCCAGCTGGGCCACCACATCGGCACCACTCAGCCAGATCTGGCCCATGTGGGAGACGTCGAACAGGCCGGCGTGTTGCCGCGTCCACTGGTGTTCTTGCAGCACGCCCATTGGATACTGCACCGGCATGGCGTAGCCAGCGAACGGCACCATCTTCGCGCCGAGGGCGCGGTGCAGCCGGTCGAGGGGGGTGATCTTCAGATCGGGGTCAGACATCGACGGCTCCACAGGACACGATTGGTCGCCATCAGGACGTAGGCCGAGGTACACCCCGGACTACCCGTCTGACGACCCCC